>JBKCTR010000232.1:0-13644 GCA_046318755.1 Planctomycetaceae bacterium | reverse complement strand
AGACAGGGGAGGTCCCCATGACGGCGGCGGCGTCGGGTGCCGGGCGGTCGCCACGGGGGGAAGAGGTCTGGGGGGAGGTGGAGAGCCTGTGTGCAGCGCTCGGTGGGAGTTTTCCCCGGGAGCGAATCTGTCCGCAGACCTTTGCGGCTCCCTTGGCTCCTCCCGTCGCGGCGGAATTCGAGGGTCGACAGGTCGATGGGCGACTCTTGCGGACGGGGGCCGAGTGGTGGCGCGACCGTGTGGATGTGCTGTTGGTGGAAGGGGCCGGGGGGTTGCTCGCTCCTCTCTCCGATACCGAGAGTGTGGCCGATGTGGCCCGAGATTTGGGATTTCCTGTCGTGATTGTGGCCCGACTGGGACTGGGGACCATCAACCATACACTGCTGACCATCGAGGCGGCCCGGGCGCGACAATTGGATGTGGCGGGTGTGGTCTTGAGCGAAGCGGTTCCCTTGCCCGAGACGGATGTTTCGTGGCGGACCAATCCCCGCGAACTGCAGCGCCGCTGTAAAGTTCCCGTTTTGGCGGTTGTGCGGCATGTGCCGGGGGGTGACTTGCTCGAAGTCGAGGAATTTCAGAGAATCCCGTGGTATTCACTCCCCCAGCCGAAAGTCTCCGCGGCGCCTTAGGAACAGGTTCGGTGGAAGAGCAGCGGTGTCCCAACTGTCAATGTCGACTCCCGTCCCCTCCCCAGGGAGAGGTCTTGGTTTGTCCGCAATGTCAGCGGGTGGTGGTTGACCGGACTTCGGTTTTTGCGAGCGACAGCAGCCTGACGATGGCGGCGGTGTCTCCCGCTATGACCACCGGATTGGAGCCCACAGCCGCCAGTGCGAATTCCGCAGATCCCGGAACTGAATCGAAAGCTGCGAACATTGGTGCCGTCGGGGGCTCAACTGCAGATCGACCAGCAGTGCTCGACACTCCGGGTTTCCCCAGGAATGAACGGCTGTTGCCTTCGCGTTTCGCCTGGCAACTGCTGCTGACGTACGCGAGCCTGATGACCTTGGCGGCCCTGTTTTTGGGCTGGCAACTGTGGCGGCGGCCGACCCGAGATCTGCTCGACCTTCCCGATCTCGCACCCCCGGTCAGTAAAGACGGGCGGGTGACGACTTTGATTTATGTTCCTGCGGGCAAACCGCTGCTCACGAATCACCGGCTCAACCTGGGAGAAAGCCGCCGCTTTGGGTCGTTGGAGATTGCGGCGGTGGGGGTCCGTCGGGGTCCGCTGAAGTTCGAGTATTTCGATCCTTTGCTGGACCGCGATGAAATCCGTCGCGAACCCTCGGGTGAGGTGTTACAGCTGCATTTGAGGGTGATGAACGTCTCTTCCGACCAGACCTTCGTCCCTTTTGACCGTCACCTGGTCTACACGCGGGAGACCGATTTGCGGAAGGAGGGGCGATTCAAATCAAACAATCTGATTTGGAATCGCGACGACCCGTCGGAAATTGCTCTGTATTTGTACGATCTGTCGCCGGACAGCGACTGGGTGGTGACAGGGCAAAACTTGGATCGGGAGCTGGGGCCAGGCGAATCGGTGGATGTTTTTCTGCCGTCGGCAGATCCACTTCCCGAAGAACTGCCCGAGGAAATGGTCTGGAGATTTCATTTTCGCAAGGGATACAACCGCCAATCGTTGCGTGGAGTGACGACGGTGGCTGAGGTCTGCTTCAGCCGGCAGCAGATTTCGCAAGCTGCGCTGGCAACTTCGTGTCGGAATTCTGGTCAAGGTTGGGCCCGCCAGCCCCCGATGTGCGTCCTGCACAGGACCGATCCGAACTCTGTGCTTCCCTCCTCCCCCTGACTTGGAGTCGATCCATGGCCCACCTGACTCGGCGTGACTTCCTCGAAAACTCATTGCTCACCTCGGCAGCGGCGGCCATGGCGGGATCGACCCCGTCGCTGGTGCGGGCAGCCGGTGAAGCCTCCGACGCGAACAGCATCCTGCGGGTCGCGGTGTTGGGGGTGAATGGGCGAGGGCAGGATCACCTCAATGGCTTCATGCGCCGTCAGGACTGCCAGGTGGTGGCGGTGTGCGATCCCGACGAACAGGTGGGACAGAAGAAGGGGGTGGAGGTGGTCGAGCAGGCCACCGGGAAGGCACCGGTTTATCACAAGGATCTGCGGCGGGTGATGGAAGACAAGACGATCGACATCGTGTCGATTGCCACACCCAATCATTGGCACTCGCTGGCAGCCATTTGGGCTTTGCAGGCGGGAAAAGATGTCTATGTCGAAAAGCCCGTCAGCCACAACGTGCAGGAAGGCCGCCGGGTCTTCGACGCCGCCCGCAAGTACAACCGCATTTGTCAGACGGGGACCCAAATTCGTTCGATGCCAGGAACCCGTGAGTTCATGGAGTTTCTGCACTCGGGGGGAATTGGGGCCATCAGCCTCGCCCGCGGGTTGTGTTACAAAAACCGTCCCTCGATTGGCGCGCGGGGCACTTATGCGGTTCCCGAATCGGTCGATTACGACCTGTGGTGTGGACCGGCTCCCTCCTCTCCCCTCAGCCGTCCACGTTTCCATTACGATTGGCATTGGCAGTGGGACTACGGCAATGGAGACCTGGGCAACCAGGGGATCCATCAGATGGATCTGGCCCGCTGGGGATTGGGAAAGTCCGATGTGGGAGTCTCGGTCCTGAGCTACGGCGGCCGTCTCGGCTACAGCGACGCAGGAGAAACCGCCAACACTCAAGTCTCCTTTCACGACTTTGGAGACAAGCTGCTGGTGTTTGAAGTCCGCGGTCTTCCCTCGGAATCCTACAAGGGAGCCGGGGTGGGAGTCATTTTCGAGGGGACCGAAGGCTACGCGGTGGTGGCCAGCTACTCGGGCGGAGTCATCTTCGACAAGTCGGGGAACCAGGTGAAGAAGTTCTCTGGCGAGGCGGATCACTACGACAACTTCATCAAGGCGGTGCGCAGCCGGAAGTTCTCGGATCTGAACGCCGACATTTTGGAGGGACATCTGTCGAGCGCGCTGTGTCATCTGGGGAATATCTCGTACCGCCTGGGAGAGGTGGTGGACGCCGCGGAAGTCGCGAAGCGACTGGGCTCTTTGAAGAGCAGTGGCCCTGCGGGTGAGGCTCTCGAAACCTTCAGCCGGGTCGAGGCTCATCTGAAGGCCAACAACGTCGATGTGGGCTCAGCGAAGATGAACTATGGCCCCTTGCTGCATCTCGACCCGGTGGCCGAGGTCTTCACGGGTGAACTCAGCCAGAAGGCCAATCCCCTGTTGACCCGGGAGTACCGGAAGGGGTTTGAAGTGCCAGCCACGGCTGAAAAGGTCTGAGACCTGGTTTCTTGGCGCCGGGTGTGGGGACTGCACGGCCCACCCCGGCGTTGGTTTTCGTGGCCACCAGACCCCCCAGGGGTTGGTGTTTGATCGGTCAGCGCGAGGCGGCGGCGAGGTCTCCGCAAGGTCCACTCGGGGGGCGTATCGATGCTCACTCCAGAGTCGCGCAGTCGGGATTTTCCCGCGCTGCACAACATGGTCTATCTCAATTCAGCCGCCGAGGGGATTCCTCCCCGGGAGGTTGGACAGGCCCTGCAACAGTATTTCGAAGACAAACTGCTGGGGATGGATGGACGCATCCCTCATGCCGAGCAACACCGCCTGGCCAAGGGCTTGGTGGCCGAGATGTACGGCCTGGAACCCGACGAGGTGGCGATTTGCTCGTGCTCGTCCGAGGCGTTCAATCTGGCTGCGTGGGCGCTGCGCCTGCAACCCGGAGACGAGGTGGTCATCAATGACCTCGATTTTCCAGCCGGAGTGACCCCTTGGCTGCAGCCAACGTCTCCGGCGAGCGTGCGGGTCTGGCGTTCTCGCGATGGCGTGTTGGACCTGGCCGACCTAACGCACTTGCTCTCTCCCCGGACGAGGTTTGTGACGACCTCACTCGTCAGTTTCTACAACGGATTTCAGGTGTCGCTTCCCGAGTTGTCACGTGTGGTGCGGCGGCATTCGCCGGCCCTGTTGGGGGTCGATGTGACACAGGTCTTGGGAAGACGCGAGCTCGATCTGAAGGAAGCCGACCTGATCATCAGCAGTACTCACAAGTGGATCCTGTCGAGCCATGGTGGGGGGTTGGTGGGTGTTCCCAAGCGTCGGTCGGCGGAGTGGACGGTGCCCGCCGGCGGTTGGGCGAACCTGTACGATCCGTTCGGTCCCCACCGGTTTGATGGGGCGCGCAGTCTGCCGGGGGCTGCCAGTTTTGCGACCGGAATGCCGAATTACCCCGCCATTTACTGCCTGCGCGCCGCCTTGCAGTACATTCGGCAGGTGGGTGTGGGGGCGATTGATGCCGCCGCCACCCCGTTGGTGGAGCACTGCCTGACCGAACTGGCGGCGCTGCCTGTCGAGCTGATCACGCCGCGCGATCCCGCGCAGGTGGCCGGGATCATCGCGTTTCGCCATCCGCGGGCCGAGGCGATTGCCCAGCATCTGCATGCCTGCAACATCCATGTGATGTATCACGCGGGACGGATCCGGGTGGCGATTCATGGTTACAACACCTCGGCCGACATCGTGCGATTCCTGGGAGAATTGAAGCATGCCCTGCGGACGGTTTAAGCCGGGTCCGAACCGCCCGTGGATGCGGGGACGATGCCGGTTCTGTGGGGTGAGTGTCTGTCGGAAAGGGAGTGGGTGGATGCGACCTGTGGTGCTGCTGGGGGTGGTGTGTTTCGGTGGGCTGTTTCCGCAGTGGTCTGCCAGGGGGGCGGAGGTGGACTTCGACAGCCAGGTAGCGCCGCTGTTGGCAAAGGCCTGCCTGGGGTGCCACAACGCCAATGAACGTCGGGGTGGGCTCGACCTGACCTCGCGGGCGGGCGCCCTTCAGGGGGGCGACTCGGGGGCGGCACTGGACGTGGAACATCCCGCGGAGAGTCTGTTGCTGGCCCGTGTCGTGGCGGGCGAAATGCCTCCGCGAAAACCGTTGGACACCACCGATCGCGAACTGCTGAGCAAGTGGCTCGTCAGCGGCGGGAAATGGGGCACCGACACGATCGACCCGCTGCGGTACACGAGCGAAGTCCGGGCGGGTTACGACTGGTGGAGTCTCACGCCCGTCCGACGGCCCACGCCGCCCCAGGTGGCCGATGTGCCGGTGGTGAATCCCATCGACCAGTTCGTCGCGGCGGCCCGTCAGGCCAAGGGGCTACCGCATTCTGCCGAGGCCGATCGGCGCACGCTGGTCCGGCGCGTCTGGTTCGATCTGCTGGGTTTGCCCCCCAGCCCCGAGGAAATCGAGGCGTTTCTGGCCGACCCCGCCCCCAACGCCTGGAGTGAACTGGTCGAACAACTGCTGCAGAGATCGGAATACGGCGAGCGGTGGGGACGGCACTGGCTGGATCTGGCCCGTTTTGGGGAAAGCCAGGGATTCGAACGAGACAAGCTGCGGACCAATTCGTGGCCCTATCGCGACTGGGTGGTCTGGGCGTTCAACCACGATCTGCCCTATGACGAATTCATTCGCCTGCAGGTCGCGGGAGATGTGCTGCGTCCTGATGATCCCCGGGCGGTCATTGCCACTGGATTTCTGGTGGCGGCACCCTGGGATGAAGTGGGGCAGTCTCAGCAGAGTCAGGCGATGCGGATGGTGGTCCGCCAGGATGAGTTGGAAGATGTGATTGGCACGACGGCCCAGACATTCCTGGGGCTGACCGCGAACTGTGCCCGCTGCCACGACCACAAGTTCGATCCGATTTCACAGCGCGAGTACTATCGGCTGGCCGCCGCTCTGGCGGGGGTGCGACATGGGGAACGGGAGGCGCTCTCCGAGGCGGGACGCCAGCACTGGGCCGCGGAGATCCAACGGCTGGAGACCGAACTTTCGGCCAGCGGCCGGGCGCTGGATGCCTTTGACCGTCCTCACCGAAGCACCATTCTGGATGCCCGCGAGCGGGGTCTGGAGAAACGTGAAGCGCCGCGGCCTGTCTCCCGTTGGGAAGTCACCACCGACCTCCGTGACTCGTTGGGAGAACTGCATGGCACACCGCATGGAGCGGCGCGCGTGGAGCGGGGCCGGTTGATTCTCGACGGGTCCGCCGAGACCTGGGTGGAGACTGTTCCTCTGCAACGCGAATTGCGGGAAAAGACCCTGGCCGTCTGGGTGGCACTGTCTGACCTCAAGCAACAGGGGGGGGCTGCCTTCAGCGTCCAGACGCCCAGCGGCGCGGTCTTCGATGCGATTGTGTATGGAGAACGCGAACCGGGTCAGTGGATGGCGGGAAGCAATGGTTTTGTGCGCACCCAGAGTTTTCGGGCTCCAGTGGAGACAGTGGCCGCAGCCGACCTGGCCTCGGGCAATACGGTGCAGATCACCCTGGTCTATCGGGCCGATCAGACGATCGCCATGTATCGCAATGGTGTGCGCTATGGCGAACCCTACAACTCCGGGGGGCTCGCCACCTATGAGTCCGGCAAGGCCCAGGTGCTGTTTGGACTTCGTCATTCCCCTCCCGGTGGAAATCGGATGTTCGCCGGTGCCATCGACCGGGCCGAGTTGTTTGATCGGGCACTGTCGGAGGAGGAGGTGGCTGACCTCAACGGCACGGTCAGTCAGGCGGTCTCAGATGACGAGATTGTTGCGCGATTGTCGGCGCCCGAGCGGGTGGAGCGGAACCGGCTGGTCCGGCAATTTTCGGAAACCCAGTTGCAGCTCAATCTGTTGCGGGGGGGAGTGGTCTATTCGGTCAAGCCCTCACCGCCGGGTCCGACACACCTGCTCGACCGGGGAAATCCCGCGGCACCCCGGGAACTGGTCTCTCCGGGAGCGTTCCGCGCGGTGGCCTCGCTGCAGGCAGACTTCGACTTGGCCGACGACGCCCCCGACGCCGACCGTCGCCGTCGGCTGGCGGAGTGGCTCTCGTCTCCCCGCAATCCGCTGACCGCCCGGGTGATTGTGAACCGACTCTGGCACCACCATTTTGGCGTGGGGCTGGTGGACACCCCCAATGATTTGGGATTCAACGGAGGGCGTCCCAGCCATCCCGAACTGCTCGACTGGCTGGCCGCCGAACTGGTCGAGCCCAGCCTGGGCCCAGTCGCACAGCGGATCCCCTGGAGCCTCAAGCACATTCACCGGTTGATTCTGAATTCGGCCACCTGGCGGCAGTCGTCGCGACGCAACCCCAATGCCGAGCGGATCGACTCGGGTAATCGCCTGTTGTGGCGCAAGACGCCCCAACGGCTGGATGCGGAGTCGGTGCGGGACGCCATTTTGGCCGTCTCCGGCGAGCTGAATCCCTCGTTGGGTGGCCCGGGGTTTCGCGATTTTCGCACCTTCAATTTCAACTCCCAGTTCTATGAGATGATCGACCCGGTCGGATACGACTTCCATCGTCGGACCTTGTATCGCACCTGGGTCAGGTCGGGGCGGAGCGATTTTCTGGATGCATTCGACTGTCCGGACCCATCCACAACGGCACCTCGACGTGCGGTCACCACCACACCTCTCCAGGCGCTGGCAATGCTCAACAATTCCTTTACACTGAGGATGGCCGAGCGTTTGGCACAAAGGGTTGAGGCCGAAGTCGGCCAGGATCCGAATCGCCAGGCCGAGCGCGCCTGTCAACTGTCATGGGGCCGGTTACCGTCTGTTTCGGAACGGCAGGTTTCCAGCGAGTTCCTGTCGGAATTTGGTCTGAGCGCCCTGTGTCGGCTTCTTTTCAACAGCAACGAGTTTCTGTACGTGGACTGACTGTCGTGCGTGCCGGGGCTGAAGTTTTTCTGAGCAGTGTCGATTCCTGATGATTCACCCTTGGCACGATGTGACACCCGGTGAGAACCTTCCCGGGGAATTCAACGTGGTGATTGAGATTCCGATGGGGTCGAGCGTGAAGTACGAACTCGACAAGCGGACGGGACTGCTGAAGCTGGATCGGATTTTGTATTCGGCCGTCTACTATCCGGCGAATTATGGGTTCATTCCCCAGACGCTGGCCCAGGACGACGATCCCCTCGACGTGCTGGTGCTCTGCCAGGAGCCGGTGGTCCCCCTGACTCTCGTGCGGGCCAGGGCCATCGGATTGATGACGATGATTGATTCGGGGAAGAAGGATCACAAGATTCTGGCGATTGCGGTGCACGATCCGGAATTCAATGGATTCCGGCAGGCCAGCGAATTGCCTGTCCATCGGCTCAATATGCTGCGACGTTTTTTTCAGGACTACAAGCAGTTGGAGGGGAAGGCGGTGGAAGTGGATGAAATGGCCCCGGCCGACTTCACCTGGCCCATCATTGAGGATGCCCTGCAGTGCTACAGCGAGCATCGCCGCCGCGGATTCAAATGATGAGGAAAACCCGATAAGCAGGATCGGGGGCGGAGGCGAGATGGACCAATCGTGTTGGCCAACTGTGTGACGCATCCTTCCCAAGCGTGTCGAAAGTCGTTTCGGGCTGGCTGAACTGCCGACGGGATGGTGGTCTGCCGTGTTTCGTGCTGTGAACTGCGTTTGCCAGGATGGTCATGACTGACAAGAACAACAACCGAGATTCGGTGCGGGTGCCGACCCTGCGTTGGCAGGGAGGTCCGGAAGGGCAACTGTGGCTGATTGATCAGACTTTGCTGCCGCTGGAAGTGCGGGAGATTGCCTGCAACTCGGTGCAGGACGTTTGGGATGCCATCAAGCGGTTGGCGGTGCGAGGAGCGCCAGCCATTGGGGTCTCCGCGGCCTATGGCGTGGTTCTGGGGCTGCGGGCGGCCAACTCGCCGACCCCCGCCGATTGGCTGGTGGCGGCGGAATTGGCGGCGGATCATCTTGCCACGAGCCGTCCCACCGCGGTGAACCTGTTCTGGGCTTTGAACCGCATGCGGCAGCGGGCCCGGGAGCTGGCCTCACAGAACGCCCCCGATCTGCCGGCGCAGTTGCTGCGGGAGGCCCAGGCGATCGAGGCGGAGGATCAGGCGATGTGCCGGGCCATTGGCCTGGCTGGGGCCGCGCTGCTGCCGGCGGACTGTGGCGTGTTGACCCATTGCAATGCGGGCGGGCTGGCGACGGCGGACTATGGCACGGCGTTGGCTGTCTTTTTTGCCGCTCACGAGCAGGGGAAGTCGCTGCGGGTCTACGCAGACGAGACGCGTCCTCTCTTGCAGGGGGCGCGGCTGACGTCTTGGGAGTGTCAGCAGCGGGGTCTGGATGTGACCGTGATTTGCGATTCCATGGCGGCACAGGTGATGCGGGAAGGTCGCGTCCAAGCCGTCGTGGTGGGGGCCGACCGGATCGCGGCCAATGGCGACACGGCCAATAAGATCGGCACTTACGGCGTGGCGGTGCTGGCTCGCCACCACGGCATTCCCTTTTACGTGGCCGCCCCATCCAGCACGTTCGATTGGGAGTTGGCCTCCGGGGCCGAGATTCCGATCGAGCATCGGTCACGGGAAGAGGTCTCGCACGGTTTCGGCCGACAGACGATTCCCACGGGGGTGAAGGTCTACAATCCTGCGTTCGACGTGACGTCCCAGGAATTGATCACAGCCTTCATCACCGAACGCGGGGTGATCACTCCTCCGTTTGAAGTCAACCTGCCGACGAAGCTCAGAGTGGGCTGAGCCAGCACCCGAATTCACAAAACTCCTTCGCGGTCTTTTTCGGAACACGTGTCATGAAGGTCCTTCTTGCCAACCCCCGGGGATTTTGTGCCGGGGTCAATATGGCGATCGCCTGCCTCGATGAAGCCATCAAGATCTGCGGGCCCAACATCTACGTTTACCACGAGATTGTGCATAACAAGTACGTGGTGGAGCGATTCAGTCGGCAGGGGGTGAAGTTTGTCGACACCATTGGTGAAGTTCCCCAGGGTGCGTATCTGCTGTACAGCGCCCATGGTGTGTCGCCCCAGGTTCGGCAGGAAGCTCGGGATCGGCAATTGCGGACGATTGACGCGACCTGCCCGCTGGTGACCAAGGTGCACCTGGAAGCCGTGCGGTTTGCCAAGCAGGGCTACACCATCGTCTTGATCGGGCATCACGGCCATGACGAGGTGATTGGCACGATGGGAGAGGCTCCCGAACGGATTGTGCTGGTCGAAACCCCTGAAGATGTCGCCCGGTTGAGTTTCCCCCCGGAAACCCGGCTCGCCTACCTGACGCAGACCACACTCAGTGTGTCCGAGGCGCAGCGGGTGATCGCGGCCTTGAAGGGGCGGTTTCCAGAGATTGTCGGGCCCCCCAAAGAAGACATTTGCTACGCGACAACCACTCGGCAAGAAGCGGTTGGGGTACTGGCTCCCCACTCGGACGTGGTGATTGTGCTGGGGAGTCAGAACAGTTCCAACAGCCAGCGTTTGAAGGAAATCGCGCGGGAGATCGGGAGGCCGGCCCACCTCATCGACACGGTCAAAGAGCTGCAGCGAGATTGGTTGCAGGGGGCCCAAACGGTCCTGATTACCGCCGGGGCCAGCGCTCCCGAGGTGGTCGTCCAGGACTGCGTGGACTTCCTGCGACGCGAGTACGGTGCGGAAGTTGAGGAAATCACCATCCGCGAAGAGGATGTCCACTTCCAGTTGCCAAAGGAATTGAAGGTGCTGCAGCTGCAGACCTGAGGCCCGATTTCGCACGGGCGGGGGCGGCCACGGGTCAACCGGGGCGCCAGCCGGAAGCTGTTCTCCAACGCCGGATTCGTTTTCTGGCGCGGGATTAGTTTTCTGGTCGGCCAAGTTCCGCGATGATGGTACCGATTTCTCCCGCCAGGCGGTTTACATCTCCTTTGCCGGTTGGATGCAGCCGATTGCTGAGGAACACGAAGAACAGGTCCCGGTCGGGATCGATCCAGAGCACCGTCCCGGTGAATCCCCCGTGGCCGAACGCAGCATCGCTCCAGCCCTGGCCGCGATTGTGCGAATAGCGTGATTGGCGATCCCAACCGAGACCCCGCACGGTTTCACTGTCTCGGGCACCCGGCTGGACTTCTGGCCGAGGACTCGGGCCGGGCAGCGTGGGAACCACGTGCCCGCCGATCATCTGCGTGACGGACTGTTGGCTCAGAATCTGCCTGCCTCGGGACTGGCCACCCTGCAAGAGCATCTGGGCGAAGAGCGCCAGATCGGTTGCTGTCGAGAACAGTCCGGCATGTCCCGCCACTCCTCCCAAGAGATGCGCCCGAGGGTCGTGGACTTCTCCAATGAGCCAACGGTCTCCTCGTTGTCCGGTGGGAGCGATGCGGGGCCGCCACTCGGGGGGAGGAACGAACCGGGTGTGCGACATCCCAAGGGGTTCAAACACCTCGCGAACACTGAAGGCCGCGAGAGTCTCTCCTGTCACGCGTTCGACCAATTTCCCCAGCACGAGGAAATTGACGTCCGAGTAGACGAACTTCGTGCGTGGTGGTGTGCGCAGGGGAAGATCGCAGATTTTCCTCCAGGCTTCGTCGGGGCCCTGTTCGTAGTCGGCCAACGGATTGTCTGCGATGAGCCCGCTCTGATGGGTCAACAGATCGAAGAGGGTCAGCAGCTCCTTGCCGCGGGTTCCAAACTCGGGCCAGTGTTGGGCTACCCGATCGGTCACCTGCAACTGACCACGTTCGATCAGCAGCATCACGCTGGTCCCGGTCGCGATGGGCTTGGTCAGCGAAGCCAGATCGAAGATCGTGTCGTCCGTCATCGGCTGCGGAGCCGGTACGAGTTGGCGATGACCAAACGCTCGCGACAGCAGCACCTGGTCGTGCCGGCCCACGGTCAACACACATCCGGGAAGCTTTCCCTCCTGGATGGCCGCAGAGATCAGGCTCTCGATGCGCGCCACCTGGTGCGGGTTGAACGCCTCTGCCGCACGGTCACTTGCCTGTCGGTCACTTGCCTGTCGGTCACTTGCCTGCCGGTCACTTGCCTGTCGGGCACCTGCCGTTGGACCTTGGGCCAGGATGGGGCCGGCGGAGAGCGACAAAGCCACCAAGACGCTGGCCAGGTGACTGGTCAGGAAGCAGGGCACGCGGGGATTCATCCCAGCATGCCCCGCACGACTTCGCCGTGGATGTCGGTCAGCCGATATTGACGCCCCTGGTAGCGAAACGTCAGTCGGGTGTGGTCGATTCCACACAGGTGCAGAATGGTGGCCTGCATGTCGTGGACATGGACTCCGTCGCTGGTGATATTCCAGCCGAAATCATCGGTCGAGCCGTGAGCGGCTCCCTTGCGGACTCCTCCACCGGCGAGCCACCAACTGTAGGCTCGCCCAAAGTGATCGCGTCCCTTGGGGGCGTTGGGGTCTCCCTGTCCGAAGGGAGTCCGTCCAAACTCGCCACCCCAGGCGACCAGGGTGTCGTCAAGCATGCCCCGTTCTTTGAGGTCTCGAACCAGCGCCACTGAAGGCCCTTCGGTATCCCGGCATTGCTCTTCGAGTTGGGTGAAGAGATTGCCGTGCTGATCCCAGCCAGCATGCATGAGCTGCACGAAGCCGACACCGCGTTCCAGCAATCGTCGGGCCACAAGGCAATTGTTCGCGAACGTTCCCTTCACCAGCACGTCAGGACCGTAACGATCGAGTGTCGCCTTGGTTTCGCCCGAGAAATCGAGCAGGTCGGGAACGCTGGCCTGCATGCGAAACGCCATTTCGTATTGGGAGATGCGGGTGTCGATTTCGGGATCGCCATAATCCGACAGGTGCGCCTCGTTCATCAGACGCAGATCATCCAGCAGCGCCCGCCGCGACTCGACGGAGATTCCGGGGGGATTCTGAAGGTAGGGAACCAGGTCGCCCGTGTTCCGGAAACGGACCCCTTGAAACCGGCTGGGGAGGAAGCCACTGCCCCAGTAATAGTCGAAGAACAACTGCCCACAGGTCTTCCCCTTGTCGCTGGAAGTCATGACCACGAACGACGGGAGATTGTCGGTCTCGCTCCCGAGTCCATAGTTCATCCAGGCCCCCATGCTGGGCCGACCTGGGACCTGGGTTCCCGTCATGAACAGGGTGACTCCCGGGGCGTGATTGACCGCCTCGGTGTGCATGCTGCGGACCAGGCAGATTTCGTCGGCAATGCTCCCCAGGTTGGGGAGCATCTCGCTGAAGACCAGTCCCGATTCACCCCACGGGCGATGCGGCTTGATGGCTGGCAGGCAGGGCCATTTGCCATAACCGCTGGACATGGTCGAGAGGCGGGTGTTGCCGCGAACGGTGTCGGGAATGTCCTTGCCAGCCATTTCCCGCAGCATCGGCTTGTCATCGAACAGATCCACATGCGATGGGCCTCCCCCCTGCCAAAGCAAAACCACGCGGCGGGCCTTCGGGGGGTGGTGGGGGAGCTCCGGAAGGCCGGGTGAGCCCGGTTGAGCCTGTGCTCCAGGCTCGGCCCCCTGGCAGTCACGCTTCAGCAGCGACGCCAGGGCGGCAACCCCGATTCCGCCCGCCGTCGAGCCAAACAGTTGGCGCCGATTGACGCGCGCGACGTTCCGTGAAAGCTGCCAGTGGAGTTCGGCGGAGGGGGAATTCATGGGGCACCGGAGAGTCTGGGGCAGCCGATTTGGCTGAGCGATCTGGCTCCCAATGTACTCAACCCATGTGATGGAGGCGAATGCAGAGGGGTGTCCAACTCGCCCCAGATTGCCCAGGTTTCCTGATTGTGGTGCTGGTCGTGCATTCGATGGCAGTTGAGAGAGTTGCCGGAAAGGGGGGCCATCTTGCGGGTATTTCCGCAGGACCGATAG
>JBKCTR010000231.1:0-5987 GCA_046318755.1 Planctomycetaceae bacterium | reverse complement strand
GTGTTCGAACTGCGCATGCCCAGCGGCACGGCTCGGACGGAGCCTCGCCCTCCCGGAACGGTACATCCCGGAAGGAACGCGGTGGGTGGAGGGGTGGGTGGCCCCACTCATCCGGCCGTTGGCCTCCTGTTCTCCCTCGAGGGAAAAGGACCGTTTGCGGCCCGTGTGACGGTGTTGCGTCAGTCCACCGACGGGAATTCCGTAGCCAACTCCTTCAGAGTTGAGTCGTGGGTGGGGGACGGTGACCTGGGGTAGCCGGCGCTGCGCTGTGGCAACCCCAGGCGATGGTAGAAATCCCCTTCAGGGATTGTGCGGCCGGGGGTCGCCGTGCGAAATGGTGCGGGATTTTTTCTTCACACGACAGGCCAGAGGCCTATCCCACGGACCGTGGCGACGAACCTCCAGGTTTGTCGGTCGAACAATCGCATTGGGCGAAGCGACCGCCTTGGGGAGCGATCCGGTGGTTTTCTTGACACGACAGGCCAGAGGCCTATCCCACGGCCGTGTGTCGCCGTAAAGTGCGGCCAAGCACTTCGGAACACCAGCGACCCCACGGACCTTGTGTCCGTGGTGAAGGAGGTCTGTGGCTAGACCGAGAGACCTCGAGTCGCGACGAGACCCCATCCGCCTCGGCGTCCGTCTATTTCTTCACCGCCCCTTTGGACGCGCTGATCGTCGACAAGGCGTCGAGTGCTGCGAGCCGGGCTTGGCCGTGATCGACGATGGGGCGCGGATAAGTCTTGCCCAAGGCAACGCCCGCTTGCTCCAGCACGCTGGCCGGGGCTTCAAACGGCCGATGGATGAATTTGTCGGGCAGTCGGGCCAACTCAGGAACGTACTGCCGGATGTACGCCCCCCCGGCGTCGAATTTCTCTCCCTGCGAGATCGGATTGAAGATCCGGAAGTACGGCGCGGCATCCGCCCCACAGCCTGCCGTCCATTGCCACCCCAGGGTGTTGTTCGCCAGGTCGGCATCCACCAGGGTGTCCCAGAACCATTTCGCCCCGTCTTGCCACGGCAGCAGCAGATCCTTCACCAAGAACGACGCAGTCGCCATCCGCACGCGGTTGTGCATCCAGCCAGTCTGCCACAACTCCCGCATCCCGGCATCGATCAGGGGATAGCCGGTCTGTCCCCGCTTCCACGCCCGCAATCCCCGGGCGTCGCTCTTCCACGGGAACCGGGCGAACTCGCCCCGCAGCGGTTCCAGCGGGGTGTGGGGAAAGTGAAACAGCAGATGAAACGCGAATTCGCGCCAGACCAGTTGCCGGGTGTACGGTTCGGCACTCGCTTCCGGCAGCTTGTTCCGCCGGGCGACCGCCTGCAGGTGGTGCCACACCTCGCGCGGACTGATCTCGCCGAAGTGCAGGTGCGGGCTGAGCCGCGACGTGCCGACCTGCGAGGGAAAATCGCGGTCCTGCTTGTACGTCTGCCAGGCGCCGTTGCTGAAGCGGGACAGTTCGCGTTCGGCCCCCGCGCGGCCGGGAATCCAGGTGGCGGCGAGCCCGGCGTCCCAGGCAATCCGCGGCTGCAGCTCCAGGTCATCCAACCGGACCGAGCGGGGCCATTTGGCGGGAGCGGTGAACGCGGTGGGGGGATGCTGCACAGGCTCGATTCCCCCGGTCGCCACGCACTTTCGCCAAAACGGGGTGAACACCTTGTAGCAATCGTTACCGCCGGTCCGGATGGTCCACGGTTCCCACAGCAGGCTGGTGTTGAAGCTTTCCACCTGCAATCCCGACCCGGCCAGTGTCGCCTTGATCTGTTTGTCCCGGGCGATGGCGGCCGGTTCGTAACGCCGGCCCCAATAGACGGCGGTCGCCTGACAATCGCGGACCAGCGACTGCAACTCGGCCAGGGTGTTCCCCCGCCGCAGAATCAGCCGGGAGCCGTGCTGTTTGAGGCTTTCGTCCAGGCTGGCGAGTGACCGGTGCAGCCACCACTTGGTCGCCCCCCCCAGAGGCCAGTCTCCCTCGCCATCTTCGGAGTGAATATAGACCGGCACCACCGGCTCTCCCCGGGCGCAGGCCGCCACCAGGGCCGGGTGGTCGTGTGTTCGCAAGTCGTTGCGCAGCCAGACAATTGTGCTCATGGTTCCCAATTCTAGGAACACGGTGAGGAAAACAACCAGTTGCCGTCGCGGGGAGTCAGTCACACCGGTCTGCCAGGAGATTCGATGGCTGAGCAGCGATCTGTCGGGGGCTCGGTTCCGAGACGAGTTCCCGGGAGATGTCGCTCGCTACACTGACAGAATGGCGAACGAACAGGTGGATCGGAAGGTGAACACGCGGGGTTGTACCGATGAGCTTCGTAGACTTGCTTCGACAGGCGAAACGGGTGCTGGCCTTTACGGGGGCGGGCATCAGTACCGAGAGCGGCATTCCCGACTTTCGGTCGCCGGGTGGGATCTGGTCGCAGTCGCGGCCGGTCTACTACGACCAGTTCCTGCGCAGCCAGACGGCCCGTAACGAGTACTGGCGGCAGAAGAGCGTGGCCCATCGCGATTTCGCCGGGGCTCATCCCAACGAGGGGCATCGCGTGCTGGCCGAGTGGGAGGCCCAGGGGCGGCTGGTGGGGGTGATCACCCAAAACATCGACGGACTGCATCAACTGGCGGGCAGCCGGCGGGTGCTGGAAGTGCATGGCACCGCCCGCGAGGTGGCCTGTGTGGGCTGCCGTCGGCGGTGGCCGGCGGAGGTCGGTCTCGACTGGTATCAACAGCAGGGGCGGGCCCCCGACTGTCCCGATTGTGGCTGCCCCCTCAAACACGCCACCATTTCCTTTGGCCAGGCGCTCGACCCCGAGGTCCTCGAGCAGGCTTCGGAATGGGCCTCGCAATGCGATCTGGTCTTGGCTCTGGGCTCGTCGCTGGTGGTGCAGCCGGCGGCGGGAATTCCGGTCTTGGCTCAAAACTTCGGCGCCCGGCTGGTGATCATCAACCGCGACCCCACCCCGCTCGATCATCAGGCCGAATTGGTGCTGCGGACTCCCCTGGGGGAGACCCTGCGGGAAGCGGCGGAGGCTTTGGGCAGCGATGGCTGAAAAAAAACGCGCGGCGGGAACAGTGTCCCACCGCGCGGTGATTGAGCCGACAGCGACCGCAGTCGCTTGGGCTACGACTTCGCCAACTGCCGCAGCACGTAGTGCAGAATGCCGCCGTGCCGGTAGTAGTCGACCTCGACCGGAGTGTCGATGCGGCAGGTGGTGTTGAAGGTCTTCTTGGTGCCGTCGCTCTTCGTGGCGGTCACCTGCACATCCTGCAGCGGCTTCACGTCGGCGGGGACTTCAATGTCGAAGACCTCGGTGCCGTCGAGCCCCAGCGATTCACGGCTGTCCCCCTTCTTGAACTCCAGGGGCAGGACCCCCATGCCCACCAGGTTCGAGCGGTGAATGCGCTCGTACGAGACGGCAATCGCCGCCCGGATCCCCAGCAGGAAGGTTCCCTTCGCCGCCCAGTCGCGGGATGAACCGGTGCCGTATTCCGCCCCGGCCAGCACCACCAGCGGCGTTCCGGCCGCCTTGTACTTCACCGAGGCGTCGTAAATCGACATCGGGGCGCCGTCGGGCAGGTGCCGGGTGACACCCCCTTCCGTCCCGGGAGCCAGCAGGTTCTTGAGACGGATGTTGGCGAAGGTGCCGCGGGTCATGACGCGGTCGTTGCCACGACGGGCCCCGTAGCTGTTGAAGTCGACCACCTTGACGCCGTTCTCCTGCAGGAACTTTCCGGCCGGAGAATCTCCCTTGATCGAACCGGCGGGACTGATGTGGTCCGTGGTGACCGAGTCGCCCACCGAGACCAGCACGCGGGCCCCGCGGATCGGCTGGATCGGGCCGGGCTGGGCGGGCATGTCGACGAAGAACGGGGGCTCTTGCACATAAGTGCTCTTCAGATCCCACGTGTAGAGGTCTCCCTCGCTGCTGGGAATCGCCTGCCACTCCTTGGGACCCTTCGTCGCCTGGGCATATTCCGAAACGAAGGTCTCGGGAGACATGCAGCCGGCGATCGTGTCGGCGATTTCCTTCTGGCTGGGCCAGAGCTCCTTGAGCATCACCGGCTTGCCGTTTTTGTCGGTGCCGATGGGCTCGGTCGCCAGGTCGATGTCGGTGGTCCCGGCGATGGCGTAGGCCACCACCAGCGGCGGGCTGGCCAGCCAGTTCGCCTTCACCTGCGGATTGATGCGTCCTTCGAAGTTGCGGTTCCCCGAGAGGACCGCCGAGACGACGAGATCTCCCTGCTTCACCGCCTCACTCACCGGTTCGGGGAGCGGGCCGCTGTTGCCGATGCAGGTGGTGCAGCCGTAGCCGACGGTCTGGAACCCCAGGGCATCGAGGTGCGTGTCGAGACCGGCGCGGTGCAGGTAGTCGGTCACCACCCGGCTGCCCGGGGCGAGGCTCGACTTGACCCAGGGCTTGCGGGCGAGGCCGCGGGCCCGGGCATTGCGGGCCAAGAGCCCGGCGGCGATCAGCACCGAGGGATTGCTGGTGTTGGTGCAACTGGTGAGGGCGGCGATGACCACGGCACCGTCGGTGATCTGCTACGTGGTGCCGTTGGTCTTGACGGAAACCGGGGGGGAGGCCTCCGTCTTCTTGAACGAATTCGCCAGTTCCTTCCGCCACAGCTCCTTCATGCCCGTGAGGGCCACGCGGTCTTGCGGCCGCTTGGGTCCCGCCAGCGAGGGGACGACGGCCGAGAGGTCGAGCTGCAGCGTGCTGGTGAACTTGGGCTCGGGGGACTGCTTGGTGCGGAACATTCCCTGTTCCTTGTAGTAGCGTTCGACCAGGTCGATGAGGTCTTTGGGACGGCCAGTGCGGGCCAGGAACCGCAGGGTTTCGTCGTCGACGGGGAAGAAGCCCATGGTGGCCCCGTATTCGGGAGCCATGTTGGCCAGGGTGGCGCGGTCGGGCAGGCTCATCGCGTCGAGGCCAGGGCCGTAGAACTCGACGAATTTATTCACCACACCATGCTTGCGGAGCATCTGGGTGACGGTCAGCACGAGGTCGGTGGCGGTGGCTCCTTCGGGGAGTTCGCCCGAGAGCCGGAAGCCGACCACTTCGGGGAGCAGCATGTAGATCGGCTGACCCAGCATGACCGCCTCGGCTTCGATGCCGCCGACCCCCCAGCCGACGACCCCCAGGCCGTTGATCATGGTGGTGTGGCTGTCGGTACCGACGAGGCTGTCGGGGAAGGCGGTGCCATCGCGGGTGAGGACCACATCGGCCAGGTATTCGAGGTTCACCTGGTGGACGATGCCAGTGGCGGGGGGAACCACGCGGAAGTTGTTGAACGCCTTCTGGCCCCAGCGGAGGAACTTGTACCGCTCGAGGTTCCGTTCGAATTCGAGATCGATGTTCTTCGAGAGGGCGTCGGCGGTGCCGAAGTAATCGACCTGGACCGAGTGGTCAATGACGAGGTCGCAGGGGACGAGCGGGTTGATCTTCTTGGGATTGCCTCCCATGCGGACCATGGCGCTGCGGAGGGCGGCGAGGTCCACGACGGCGGGGACGCCGGTGAAGTCCTGCAGGACCACCCGCCCCGGGAGAAAGGGAATTTCGACCTGCTTGGGGGCGGCGGCGTTCCAGTTCGCGAGATCGCGGATGTGGGTCTCGTTGACGACGAAGTTGTCGTACTTCCGCAGGCAGGCTTCGAGCAGCACGCGGATCGAGAAGGGGAGGTGATCGATCTGCCCGACACCCTCCTTGGCCAGTTTTGGCAGGCTGAATACGGTTAATTCCCCCCGGCTGGTCTTGTGGCGGGTCTTAAAGTGGAAGGGATGGGGGGCAGACATGGTCGCAGGGCTCCGGGAAGCGGTCGAAATCGAGGGGGGGAGGGACGGAAAGAACGCAGTGAGGATGCTAGCAGGGTCGGAAACAGGTGAGAAGTCGGGGGACTTCAGTTCACCGAAGTGAGGACGAAAACCACTCCAAGGTTTGCCAATTTCCATGGCATTCTGTGCGGTTGATCAGCAAGTGTGCGTGGATTGCAATCG
>JBKCTR010000230.1:0-1826 GCA_046318755.1 Planctomycetaceae bacterium | reverse complement strand
GATTTCACACCGGAAGCCATCAGACTCTCGTGGGCCGACAGTGCCAGAGACACTTCACTTCCGCTCGCGAGCAGGATGACATCGGGCGTTCCCCCGGCATCGGCCAGCACGTAGGCCCCCTTGTGCAGGCCCTGTGCCGAGCTGTACTTGGAACGATCCAACGTGGGAACCGCCTGCCGCGTGAGAATCAGCGCAACCGGGTGATGGGTCTGGGCGATGGTGAATCGCCAGGCCTCGGCCACTTCATTCGCATCGGCGGGTCGGATCGTGTACATCCCCGGGATCGCCCGCAGGCTGGGAACATGCTCGATGGGTTGATGTGTGGGGCCGTCCTCACCCACGCCGATCGAGTCGTGGGTGAAGACCCAGACGACCGGCAATTCCATGATGGCGGCCAGGCGCAGGGTGTTCCGCATGTAGTCGCTGAACACCAGAAAGGTGGCCCCGTACGACCGTAAGCCCGACACCCCCAGCCCATTGACGATCGCCCCCATCGCATGCTCACGCACGCCAAAGTGCAGATTGCGCCCCCCAGGAGACGCGGCCTGAAAGACCCCGGCCCCTTCGAAACCCAGTTTGGTCTTGGTCGAGGGAGCCAGATCGGCGGCACCGCCGAGCAGCCAGGGGATCCGCTTGGCGACGGCATTCAGCACCTCACCCGAGCTGTCGCGGGTCGCCTTCCCCTTCGGATCAGCGGCGAATTGCGGGATGTCCTGATCCCAGCCCGCAGGCAACTCGCGGCGCTGGATCTGCTGCAGCTCGCGGGCCAACTCGGGATGCGCGGCACTGTAGGCGGCAAACTTCTGCGACCACTCCGTGAACTGCTTCGCCCCTCTGCTGCCCAGTCCCGAGGCGATGTGCTGCAACACCTCAGTCGGAACCAGGAACTTCGCATCTTCAGGCCAACCGTAGGCTTTCTTGGTCAGGACGATTTCCTTGTCACCCAGGGGCTCCCCGTGGGCGGCATGGGTGTCCTGCTTGTTGGGAGAACCGAACGCAATATGGCTGGTGACGATGATCAGCGTCGGCCGATCGGTCGTGGAATGGAACTTCCGCAGGGCCAGTTCCACAGCGGTCATGTCATTCGCGTCATCCACCTTCAGAACCTGCCAGCCATGCCCCTCGAACCGGGTCTTCACATCTTCGGTAAAGGCCAGGTCGGTGTGCCCCTCGATGGTGATCCGGTTGCTGTCGTAGATCCAGCAGAGATTCGACAGCTTGAGGTGACCGGCGATCGAAGCTGCTTCGGCCGAGATCCCCTCCATCAGGCAGCCGTCTCCGCACAGCGCGTAGACCTTGTAATCGAACAGATCGTGCCCGGGACGGTTGTAGCGGGCGGCAAACCAACGGGCCGCCATCGCCATCCCCACGCTGTTCGCCACCCCCTGCCCCAAGGGCCCGGTGGTCGTCTCCACACCGCTGGTAAGGTGCGATTCGGGATGGCCCGGCGTGCGGCTGCCCAGCTGCCGAAACCGCTTGATGTCGTCGAGAGAGACCGCCAGCTCACCCGGTTTCGCATGCGCCCCCACCTGCTTCACCTGGGCCAGATGCAGCAGGGAATAAATCAACATGCTGGCATGCCCTGCGCTAAGGACAAACCGGTCCCGGTTGAGCCAGTCGGGATGCTCAGGATCGAACTTCAGCACTTTTTGCCACAGCGCGAACGCCACAGGAGCCATTCCCATGGGGGCGCCGGGGTGACCAGAATTGGCCGCCTGCACAGCATCCATGCTGAGGGTTCGAATCGTGTTGACAGCCAGTTGATCGAGCGAGCCCGCAGGTTGAGACATGACGGCAGACAGGAAAGAAGAAGGAGAACAAAACCG
>JBKCTR010000229.1:0-5584 GCA_046318755.1 Planctomycetaceae bacterium | reverse complement strand
GCGCTGCCCTGTTCGAACAGACCCTCAGCCGCCTGAGCCGCGCCGGTTTGTGTGTGGCGGATTGTCCGTTGCCGGTGAGTTTCGATACGGTTCTTGAGAATCACCGCACTGTGATGCTGACTGAGATCGCGGCGGGACATGTCCAGAGATTCCGCGACCTGCGGCCGCATTACCTGCCTCGGATGTCGGCGGTGATCGACGAGGGAAGCCAGCGGCGGGGGGTTGACTACGTCCTCGCGCGGCAACACCAGCGGGAATTCTCGCAGGACATGGACCGACTTTTCGAAGAATGGGACATCCTCGCCTGCCCGGCGACACCCGGAGGAGCCCCGGGGCCGGAGACGACTGGCGATCCCACGTTCAACTCGCCCTTCAGTTACTGCGGATTGCCCGCGGTCACCATTCCCATGGGGCTCGACTCAGACGGGCTGCCTCTGGGGCTGCAACTGATCGGCCGGCGAAATGGAGATCGGGAATTGCTGTTGGCGGCACTCTGGTGCGAAGCGGTCCTTGGCCCACTCGCAACCTGATCAACGGAGGCGATGGGAACCCCCCCGCCGTCCGTGGGTCACGGCCGGCCCAGGGAGCGGCCGGTGTGGCCCGCCGTAGGTTTCACCGGTCGATGGCTCACTCCGGAGGGAGAGCGGCTGGACCGGCGACCGGTTGGGCCCAGGCCCGTTCGAATTCACCCGGTTGGGAAGGATTCGGGTGGGGTCGATCCGAGGTGATCACAGCGCGCACATAGAGATCGTCTGGCTGGAAACGGTACTCTCCACGCACCCCCTCCACCCGATGAAAAATCTGGCCAATCTCTTCGCTGTAACGCCGTGTGGTCCAGATCTCTTGGCCATCCCCCCCCAGGATCGGTTCCGAATCGGTCGGAAAACCCCGGCGGGTGCCAATGAACTCAATCCGGTAGGTCGTTCCCGGCGTCGGGGCGACTTCAATCTCCAGTCCCTGCGACGACGAACGAACCGACTTCAGAGAAACCCCCGAGCTGGCGTAAAAGAGGCCCTTCTCCAGGCTGTCGATGAGGGCCCGCGAGCTCAGTTCCGAGGCGAGTACCATTACCCATCCCCGTCCGGGGTTCGAATTGCGGCTCGGGATGTCGTGATAGTTGTGTCCGTCATCGACCGCCAACCCGTACATCAGGGGGAGTCTCAGTTCCGACAACCGGCGCGCGAGAATGATATCCCAGATGCGCTCACAGCCGGCGTGTTTTACGTCTCCCGAGTTGATGACACCAGGGTGGCCATTGTAGACCTCGAAGAAATTCTCGCCGCGGACCCGCATAAGGTCTTCTGCCCGAACGGCGTACCCGAAGTTGGGGTGATTGAGATGGATCAGCATCGGAGCGTCGGACTGCCGCCGATGGGCGAGCAACGCGTCGGTGTTCCGTTGCATGACCTCGTAAACACTGGCGCCTCCCTGGGGGGGAATCGTCTCGGTCACATTGTGGGCGTTCATGTGAATCGGCAGTCCGCCGAACTTGTCCGAGATCTCCTCGGACTGAATCAGCAGGAACTTACCCGGCCTGGCCACACGGGTGTTGACCTGCGAGAAATTCTTCAGTCGTGTCTCCAGCCGTCCCTCGGGGGTGACGCGTTCCTGAACCCAACCGCCGGGAAAGACCCGTTTGAGTTTCTCAAACGCCTTTCGTCCTCCCTTGCTCTGCTCCACATCGATCCACTTGTCGCCGGTCCACAGCGTGTTGTGATCGGTGAATGAGAGGAAGTCGTAACCTTGGTCGAGATACCACTGAGCCACCATTTCGGGATAGTCATCGCCATCCGACCACAGGGTGTGTGTATGGAGATTCCCGCGAAACCAGTTCAGTTTTTCGTCGGCCGCGAGAACCTGGACCTGGCCCACCGGACTGGAGCCCGGGGACTGAAACCACAGCGCGGCTCCCAGCAACAACGCAGCAGCGCCGATCGTCAACACCCGTCGTGGCATCAGTTCCCCCTCCAACTAAGAGGCCCATCGGTTGGGGACCGATCTCTCCGAACAATTCGGAATCGGTCCCGGAATCGTCCGCCGAACTCGGCCCCCCTGAGAAGGGATCGGCTGCTGCTGGCGGACTCATCCAACCCGTTTGATCCGAATCTTAGTGACCCCCACTCCGGAGAGCCAATCGCATGAACCAGGCACATGAGGCGGCCCGCGCCCTCGAAGAACATCTGGGCCGGGAGGCAGTGCCCGCTCTGGGCTGGACCACCGCTTTGAATCTGGTGGCTCCCCGCAGGAAAACGTCCGCCGCCTCTGGCGATCCATCCCGGCTGCTGTCTCTGGTGCCGGCTGAAATGGGCCATCGGGACCTGCAAGAACTGGTGACCCTGCTGGAGCAGGATGGGCGGCCGGGGAAGCAGACGGCGACTTTACTCAAGCTGGCCAAATGGTGGCTGATGGAGGTCGAAGAGGTGGTCTCTCGGGGGACGGGGGGGAGACGTCTCGGAGAACGGGCCGTGACCCAGTTACGGAAGATTCCGGGAATCTCTCAGGAGCTGGCGGATCGGATCCGCCTCTTTGCGCTGGGTGAGCCGGTGCCGCCGGTGGGGCGTGCGGCACTGCGAGTGGGCTGCCGTCACGGCTTGTGTGAACTCGACAGCGATTTCGAAGAGTGGCAGGCGTGGATTCGCAATTGGGCCGAGGTCGCGGAGGTCGATTTGTGGCAGATGACCCGTTGGATTGACGAGGTGGGAGCCCGTTGGTGTGGTCCCCAGCCCCATTGCGAGGGGTGTCCCCTCAAGACATTTCTGCCCGCGTCGGGACCTCGCGAACCCGAAAGTTGATCGGGCGTGTGGTGGACGTGTCGAGCCAGGGAGTGCGGGGTGTCGCAGTGGCCCGGGCATCCCGCCAGCGGATTCATCCCGGGATCAATCGGCGGCGGAACTCTTGGGCGCGGGCCACCGCGGGGGCGGGAGACTTGGGAACCGTTCCGGCCGGGTCGGGGGTGACCTTCCAAACCACGCAGGTCGGGCCCGGCGCCTGGAGCACGACGTGCCGTTCGCGGGCCCACTCGCTGGCCGATTCAAACCGAAAGACGGAGGGCCAACCCGCTCCTTGGGCGAGGGTGGCAAAGTCAACCCCCGGCCGTTGACCAAGTCGACCGGCGCTGGCGGACGTGGCCTGACCTCCAGTGACCTCATAGACGCCGTTGTCGACCGTCACCAGCAACAGATTGGGAACAGCACAGGCGGAAATGGTCACGAGGCAGCCCAAGTTCATCAGCAGGCAGCCATCTCCGTTCAGCACAATCACCTGTTTCAGCGGTTGTGCGAGGGCCAGTCCCAACCCCAGGGTGGGGGCCTGGCCCATGGCGGAAGGGGCGTAGATGAAGTCGAGAGGATGCTCACCCAAGCGCATCCATTCCCGTGCCGCCCCCATCGTGGGGATCACGATCTGGTGATCCCCACGCGCTGCGTGCAATGGTTCGAGGTAAGACCGCAGTGTCATGGCAATTCCGGGAAGACGTCGCCCGTCGACAGTCCTCAGCGATTCGGTCCACCGCGGGTCGGCGGGGGGGGAGACTTCGGGGCTCCCTTGCCTGAGGATCCCTGCTTCGACAGGCTGCGGGTGTAGGCCTCGTATCGCTCGCGGAGAGAACTTGGCACGGGACGACGTCCCGCATCGACCTGATCGACCCTCCGTTCTGTGCCCAGCCCGCGCTCACGGGTCTCGGTCTGGGCATCCAGCGACAGAGACTTGAGGATTTCCTCAAATTGCCGCCGCCGGGCCTGGGCCTCGGGAGACAGGTCATCGGGAGACTCCGCCAAGCCTTCTTCCAGTCGGCTCACAAACTTCTTGAGCTGACCCAGATCCTTCCAGCCCAGTTCCTGCAGGGTCTCCTCATCGACTTCACCCCGGCTGAGTTGTCCCTTCAGCCGTTGGAGGACGAGGTTGCTGGCCTCTTTCAGTTCGTCGAGATTGGGCTCGGCGGATGGTGGAGGGCCATCGGAACCCGATCCTCCCTCCCCCTTGGCTCCCTGTCCCGGGCCATCCCCTTCGGGAATTCCCCGTCCCACGGGAGAACCAACCCCATCGCGCGCTGGTTTGGCACCTCGGCCACCATCTCCCAGGCGTCCCGCTCCCGACTGGCTGGAATTCCCCGTGGGTGAGCCTGAGGGCTCACCCGCCTGGCTGGATTGACCATTTGCCCCCCCGCCGCCGGGCTTGCCCCCCGAGGGGGCCGAGTCGGACTTGCCAGGTTTTGAATTGGATCCACCTTCTCCCGGCGTGTTCGAAGCCTCACCATCCGCCCCTCCCGCCTCTCCCTGGGGCTTGCCAGACGCACCTTTCTGTTTTCCGGCTCCCGGGCTGGACCCATTCGTCGCATCGCCGGAATCCTCGCCAGACCCCGCGCCCGAGTCGTCTTTGGAGTCGGTATCCGATTCCCCGGCGCCCGACTGGGAATCCTGCGATTTGGCTGCTGGCGAAGACTTGGAAGAGCCGGATTGTGAATCTGGCTGACCTGTCTTTGGTTGATTGGTTCCCTGTTGGCCAGTCCCCTTTTGGCCGGTCCCCTGTTGACCCGAACCGGGACTCTTCTGAGACTGCCCCGTCGGTTGGCTTGTCGGCTGAGAGTCTCCGGGCTGGTTGGTGGATTCACCGGCCCCTTCCTGGTGACTGCCACTTTCTCCCTGATCGGAGGCGCTGCTGCGCCCCTGTTCTCCCGCCGAGGGCTGCTGGGACTGTTGTCCTTGCGGTCGTCCCCGCCCCTGCGGCTTCTGATTGCCGACTTCCGAGGGATCGTTGGGGCGCTTGTTCTGTTTGGGGGCCGAGTTCGCGGAGTCATCGCGCTCCGAGGGAGAATCGTCGTGCTCCTGCGATTCCCCGGGCTGCTTGCCCTGCGGGTCGGAGTCGCCCTCCGAAGGAGACGCTTCGCCCTGGGAATTGCCGGAACGGGTCGCCGACTCTGGTTTGGGTTTCCGGCGACCCGTCGCGGGGTCGGTCGACTTGCCTTGGGCCTTGCGCGGGCTGTTGGCCGATTCCGGGCTGTCCCCCGATTCGGAAGGGGGCTCCCCGTCATTCGGCTCGCCAGACTCGCCCGATTCCTTCCTGGTGGTCTCCTTGTCTGAGGAGTCCGATGGAGTCGAAGACTGTTTGCCAGCCGTCTGCTGGGGGCCTGTTTTTGACCCGCCGCGCGGTTCGGACTGGGATCGCTGTTGATCGGAAGAGTCTGACGACTGAGATCCTGGAGGATCCGACTTCCCGGGTTGCGATTTGCTTCCCCCCTGGTTCCCCTTGGATTGCCGTTCTTGGGAACCCTGTGGCTGGGCCGGCTTCCCGGCGGACTTGCCGGATTGCTGCGACTCCCCTGGGCCCTGTGATTCCTGATTCGAGGAATCATCAGACTCTTTTCCGCCCGGGGAGGGGGATTTTTCCTGCTTCGACTGGGATTGCGATGCCTGTCCCGGCCGCGGTGGCCGCTCGCCGCTGGGGGGCTCGGATGTCTGGGACGGCTGGTCGGAACCAGAGGGTTCGCCACCATCATCCGCAGACGCTTCCGAACTCTCGTCCCCTTCGTTCCGGTCGTCTGCGGCCGGCGAACCGGCGCGATTCTCGGCAGGGGATTTTGGGTTCG
>JBKCTR010000228.1:0-2688 GCA_046318755.1 Planctomycetaceae bacterium | reverse complement strand
CGGCCCGAAAGCGCACCCATTGCGGGTCGGTATTTGGCAAGGTGTGCGGGTCGACGCCGTGGGCCTTCTGATACGCCTCGATGAGGATGGTCTCGTAGCCGAAGTTGGCATGTCCCTGATCGTCGACCTGGGGATCGCGGACATCGCCGGTGCGGATCCAGTCGATGAACAGCCCATCGACGTCGTAGCGGTCGAGAATCTCGCGGACGATGGCCAGCTTGTACTCACGGACCTGGGGCCAGGCGAAGCTGAGCTGGCTATGGAACATCTCCCCATCGCGGCGGCGCCAGCGGTGTTCGGGGTGAGCGAGGGGGTACCGGCTGGGCCAGCCCCAGGCGGGGTCGTCGTCGGTGAGCGCCAGCCAGGCATGGATCTCGAGTCCGATCTCCTGACCATCGCGGACCGCCTCCGCCAGCGTGTCGACGGTGCCGTAGTGGTACCGGTCACGCATCTTCTGCAGGATGGCCTCATTCTTCTGGGCCCCCAACAGGCCGACTTCCGCGGGGAGCGGATCGAAATAGCTGTCGGCGGCGGGGGGACCCATGGGGTCCATCAACTGGCTGGGGTAGAGGGAGCGGCCGGCGTCGAGGCAGCGCCAATAGATGCGGGTCCAGCCCGCCGCCCGGCACATGTCGAGCATGTGCCGGACTCCCCCCAGTCCCGCATCGAGCCCGGGGACATTGTCTTTGAGCACCCAGTCGGAATGGGTGAGTGGGGCCGAGAGTACGATGGGGGTGGGGGGCTGGTCGCCGTCGGCGAGGCAGGGGACCGGCCGGAACAGCAACGGCAGGGTGACGAGCAGCATTCGGCCTGGAGAGATCGAGACCCGGTGACAAGTGCGGAGCATGGCGGCGGGAGCGCTGGGGCTGTGGGGGAGGAACACGGCACCGTCCCGGAGCGGAATGAAGAGCGACACCAGCGACGAACGGCGCTCTCTGAGGGTAGGGAGTGGTGATTTCGCAAAGCAACTCCACTCGGCGGCTGCTTATCCGGAAACCACGACGCCGCCCCACGCATCTCCGTTCAGGAACCGGAGTGAGTGGGGCGGCGGGGTGAAGTCTGCTCCGGTCGACCGGGGAGAATTTCAGGAGAAGACCTCCCAGGCGACATTCCCCGCCACGTCCGTGAGGCGAAAATCCCGTCCGCCATAGCGATAGGTCAGCTTCTCGTGGTCCAGTCCGAGCAACGCCAGCAGGGTGGCATGCAGGTCGGTGGTATGCATTCGTCCTTCCACGGCGACCCGACCGTACTCGTCGGTGGCCCCATGAGAATAACCGGCTCGAACTCCGGCACCGGCGAGCCACATGGGATAGCCAGTGATGTTGTGGTCCCGTCCATCGGGCCCCTGGGCCGTGGGCATCCGTCCAAATTCGCTGCCAAACAGCACGAGGGTCTCCTCAAGCAGGCCCCGTTGTTCGAGATCGTCCAGCAGCGCGGCGGTGGGTTGATCGGTCATCGCCGCCTGATTGATCAATCCCTTGTGGAGATTGTTGTGGTGGTCCCAGCCCGACTGGCAGACTTCGACAAAACGTACGCCGGCCTCGCTCAATCGTCGGGCCATCAGGCACTGGCGTGCGAAGGAACCCGCCGGGCCGGGCTTGATCCCGTATTTCTCCTGGACCGACTCGGGTTCCCGTGAGAGATCCAGCAACTCAGGGACCTTCCCCTGCATGCGGAAAGCGAGTTCGAACGACTCGATCACGCTGTCGATCTCTGGCGGGGCACTGGGGCGGGCGGCCAGGGTGCGGTTCATCGACTGGATCAGGTCAATCTGCCGGCGTTGCACCGACAAGGGCAACTGGGCCTTCACATTCGAGAGTTGTCCCCGGTCGGTGATGCGGGTCCCCTGAAAGTGAGCCGGCAGGAATGCGCTGCCGTAATTCACCGCCCCACCAAAGTTGGGGGGAGGATTGACTGTGATGTACCCCGGGAGGTCTTCATTCTCGGAGCCCAGACCGTACAGCAGCCACGCCCCCAGGGAGGGGCGAGTGAGAGAGGCGAGGGCGGTGCCGGTGTGCAGTTGAATGACCGCCTGAGGATGGGCAGGGGTATCGGTGTGTAGTCCCCGCAAAAAGCAGAACTTGTCGACATGGCGGGCCGTTTGGGGATAGAGTTCCGAGACCCAGGTGCCAGTCTGCCCGTATTGCTGGAACTTGAATTTCGATCCGACCAGCGTCCCCCCGCCGGGGCCCGTCTGGCCATCCTCAGCCTCCAGGCGGGGCTTGTATTCGAACGTGTCCATCTGCGACATGGCCCCTTCCATGAACAGAAAGATGATCCGTTTGGCCTTGGGGACGAAGTGGCCGGGTTTGGCCGCGAGGGGAGCGGCCTGGCTCGCCTGCTGTCCCAGCAGTGCGGTGAGGGCGACCTGACCGAAGCCCGCGGCGGTGGTTCGCAGCAGCGACCGCCGGGATGGAAGATTCGAGGGAAAGACGCTGTCGGGAAGCGACATGAAACAACTCCTGTGATTTGGGGAAGTGCGGTGTGGGGGTACTCTGCCCGGGGTTGTGTGTGCCGGGCGGATGGTGAGTGGTTGTGGAGCGGACTTGACGAACGTCGGTGGTCCTCTCCCTGGTCCGGTGCTGCGGGAAGCACCGGACCGAGGTGGAGGTCGCGACCGGGAGAGTGATGTCCTGGTCAGGGGAGGTAGCGGAACTCCGCGGCCGCGAGCAGTGCTTGAACGAAAAC
>JBKCTR010000227.1:0-3330 GCA_046318755.1 Planctomycetaceae bacterium | reverse complement strand
CCCGCCGCGGCGGCCGCTCCCCCCAGAACGCCAGGCAACCCTCCGACCGGCCCCTCCTCCCGCGGTTCCGCCTCCAGGCGACGCAGGTCACGCAAACCTTCCTTGCTGGTCGCGGCCCCAAACGCTCGGGATGGCTGACGGGGATGAATCGAGGTCGCCATTGCCGCGAAGGTAATCACCCGTTCGACGCCGTACTCCTTCGCCTGCGAAATCACCTCGCGGCAAAACGCATATTTCCCGACCGGGGGCTGGGCCTCTCCCAACAACAGCAAGAGATCATGCCGTCCCGCGGGATCTTTCCACAAAAAGATCCGATTCCGTGGTCGCTGAGGACTTTGAATCAACCCCCCCTGCACCTCAACATCGTCGATGTCGAAGAAATCTCCCGACTCCAGCTCGGAAAACATTCTCATGTCGAGTTTGGCGAGCAGATACACCAAGGCGTTGAGCCCCACATTCCCCATCCCGGGCCACGCGGCCACCAGCCACGGTTTGGTCAATCCCGATGTTTCCGCCATGCCATCATCCCCATGCTCAAGGCCGCGGCCCTGACCCAGTCGTTGTGTTGCGACTCCCGAACCCGCACCAGCGGATCCGCCAAGCAGTCCCCGGACGCCGCCGGGAGGACTTCAGGCGTGCGCCACCCGGGTCTGGTTGACGACCCGCCCGACTCCCGGCAGGTCGGCCACCAACTCCTGGGCGCACTGCTTCTCAAAATAGTTGGCCACCTCGCCATGCAGGATCAGGGTGTCCAACTGCAGATCGCACTGCAGACTCCGCAATGCGGGGTAGGCACTGCTGGCCAACCGCGCCTGCACTGCGGCCAGCCATCGCTCCGCGGCACCATTCTCGGCCCGACGCATCTTGATCATGAGAGTCTCACTGATTGCCTGTTGTTTCGAACGACCTCGACTGGGGGCTGGGCAACGCCAATCCACAGTTCTCCCGCACCACGACATTCCAGTCTTCCCCCAGAATCACGACTCCGCCTCCGGAATTCCGGCAGGCCGCCATCAAGCCGCTTGCGGCCATCGCAGGGAAACCTTGAGGCCATCACGACCGAGTTCGGCTGGAAAATCCCCTGTTCACGAGCGCCTCATTTTGATGCGGGGATTCTCCAACGTCATCGGGAGAAAACGGAATTCCGCCTCCGGAGTCAACCTCTCACCTGGCGATCAACCGGTGATCACTGATCCGGAGACGCTGTCAAATCCTGAACACAGCCGGCCAACGTGGCCTTAAACCAACCGTCACTGGCGGCGACCACGGTAGACTCCGATCACAACGTTGGAGCAGCCTGTCGGACTTCGGCCGGGGGGGGGGAATCTGGCCAAGGTCCCAGGGAAATGTCCGCAGACACCGCCACCAGAAGCATCCCGTTCGTTGGCCTTTCCCCGGATGATCCTCCGGATCAAAGCCGGCCAGGCCGTAGACGCTCCTCGACCAACGGCTGTCTCAAAACAAAACGCTTGTGTCCGTACCCGGTCTAGACAGAAGAGTCTCAGTCATCCCTGCCATCCGCCATACATGACCATATGCACCCATATCCAAAACGATGCGGGCAGACCGCCAATCGGAGACTGACCCTTGACCAATCCGGGAAACACCCGGGATGATCCCGCCTGAAAGACTGCGCTGCTCCCCTCTGGCCCATTCGATGAACACCACGTTCTGGGACGCCTTTCAGCAATTGACGCTGAGCGGGCAAATTCTGTTCTTCGCCGCCCTCGGTATTGCCTTTGCCTTTGAATTTATCAATGGCTTCCACGATACCGCCAACGCGGTGACGACAGTCATCTACACCAAGACCCTGCGCCCCACCCCCGCGGTGTTGTTTTCCGGGCTGATGAATTTCCTGGGGGTGCTGCTGGGAGGGACCGCTGTCGCCTTCAGCATTGTCAACTTGTTGCCGGTCGATCTGCTGATCGAGGGAAGTTCCACCCGCGCGATCGTGATGGTGCTGTCGCTGCTGCTGGCGGGGGTCCTCTGGAACCTGGGAACTTGGTGGGTTGGGCTCCCTGTTTCCAGCTCGCACACTTTAATCGGTTCGATTCTGGGGGTCGGCGTCGCCAACAGCGTGTTGACGCGAGGCGATCTCACCGGCGTGAATTGGAACAAGGCCATGGATGTCGGTTTGGCCTTGCTGGTTTCCCCCCTGGTTGGCTTCATGGCCGCGGCGTTGCTGTTGCAGATCATGAAACTGGTCTTCCGGAATCCCAACCTTTATCACCCCCCCGGCGAAGGCGACAATCCACCCCACTGGATTCGGGGAGTTCTTCTGGCCACCTGTGGCGGGGTCAGTTTTGCCCATGGGTCCAATGATGGACAAAAGGGGATGGGGCTGGTGTTGCTGACCCTCATCGGCTTCCTGCCCGCCTACTACTCGCTCGATCTCCGGCACCCGGAGCTGGCTCGGGACCTCGTCGCTTCGGCCGAGAATATCGACAGGCGGCTGGCCCAAGCCGAACTGCAGACCCCGGAAGTCCACGAACAACTCCACCAGATTCAAAGTCTGTTGGCGGGCCGGCACGATTTGTCGGAGGTCCCCTCCGACCATCGCTGGCAGGTCCGGCAGTCGATCTTCCGGTTTCGGACCTCGCTGGCCGCGACCCGGATCCCCAGCGATCTGATGGCGGAACTGAAGTCTGACATGCGGGTCATTCAGCACTCGATTGAGTATGTGCCGCTGTGGGTTGTGGTAGGAACGGCGTTCGCGTTGGGGATCGGCACGACGATTGGCTACAAGCGGATCGTGGTGACGATTGCCGAGAAAATCGGGAAGTCGCACCTCACCTACGCCCAGGGAGCGGCTGCCGAGACGGTGGCCGCTTTGACGATTTTCATGGCCGACAAATTCCACCTCCCCGTCAGCACCACACACGTGCTGTCGTCCGGCGTCGCCGGGACCATGTGGTCGAACAATTCGGGCGTCCAACCGCAGACGGTGCGCAAGATCCTGCTGGCCTGGGCCTTCACACTCCCGTGCGCCATGACCATCGCTGCGACGCTGTTCTTCTCGTTCGGCTGGATGTTGGGGAACGGAACGACGCACCTGCAACCGGTCGCCCAGGTCTCCGACGGCGGGACGCCAGCCCCTGTGAGGACCCCCTCGGCTGACTGAACATTTGGAAGTTGGCTTGGGAAATCCCCTTCCCGGACGAGAGTGGATGTGGGCACACGGTCATCCGGTTCACGACTCGCCCGCTTGCGGGCCATCGATGGTCCGAATCCAAAGCAATTTGTGTGAAATGCAGTCGGGGCCGACACCGACCCAGTCCCACGTTTCCGACATCGCCAGTCAAGGCACCAACAGGTGGACTTGGGCTATCC
>JBKCTR010000226.1:0-2783 GCA_046318755.1 Planctomycetaceae bacterium | reverse complement strand
CTCGGACCCGGGGGGGGCGGCCGCCGCGCGGGGGGTCCGCCTGGTGGGGCCCGCCGCCGCGGCGCCAATGACGAAAAAGGGGGGGGGGGGGGGGGGGCCGCAGCGCCATCACCAGGATTCCTACATTCAGACCATCAAGCGGCTCCAGGAGGGGGCGATTGGTGACATCCACACGATGCGGGCCTATTGGAATGATCGTGGTGTGTGGGTTGTCGAGCGTCAACCGGGAATGTCTGAGATGGAGTACCAGATGCGGAACTGGTACTACTTCAACTGGCTCTGCGGAGACCACATCTGCGAGCAGCACATTCACAATCTCGACGTCTGCAATTGGCTGAAGAACGCCTACCCGGTCCGCGCGTCGGGCATGGGGGGGCGACAAGTGCGGACCGACAAGAAGTTCGGCGAGATTTATGACCATCACGCGGTGGAGTTCGAATACGCGGATGGAAGTCGGCTGTTCAGCCAGTGCCGTCACATTGAGGGCTGCTGGAGCAGCGTGTCGGAGCATGCCCAGGGAACGAAGGGATCTGCCGACATTGCAGCCGGGATCATCCGGGTCAACGGTCAACCGGAATGGAAATACCTGCCTGAAAAGGGAAGTCGGCCGAAGAATCCGTACCAGGTCGAACACGACGACCTGTTCGCGAGCATTCGGGCGGGCCAACCGCTGAATGAGGCGGAATACGGAGCGTTGAGTTCGATGACGGCGGTCTTGGGCCGCCTCGCCACCTACTCTGGCAAGGTGGTGGAGTGGAAGGATGCTCTGGCTTCGGAGATGAGCCTGCGGCCCGCGAATTACGATTGGCAGTCGAATCCTCCTTCGATGCCCGACGCCCAGGGCTGGTATGCGATCGCTGTCCCCGGGTCGAGCAAGGTGGTCTAGATGGTCAGCGGCCCAGCCTGTGTACCGGGGCTGAGCCGGGGTTTTGCAGGAAGTTTTGCCCGCCGCAGTCCCCAGGGACTGCGGCGGTTTTTTTGTTGCCGAGCCAGACGTCGGGAGATGTCGAGAGCAGGAGCCCACACGGGTTCCCAGCGCCGGGAAATCGGCCCAAGCGGGCGGGGCGTCTCTCTTGCGACTCACGCGTGTCTGCCTATAATCGATCGACTTCGTCAGGCTGAAAATCTGTCCCAGCAGGGGAAACCATGTTCAGGTGGTTCCGGAACGTTTTTGTGGCTGTCAGCACCCTGATTCAGGGGATGTGGGTGACGTTGCTGACGATGTTGAAGACGTACCAGCGCAAGACCTTCACCCACATCTATGAGTATCCGGAGGTTCCGGTACCGGTGAAAGCTCGCTACCGTGGCTTTCACCGCTACGATTTGACGACCTGCATCGGGTGCGACAAGTGTGCGGCCGCGTGTCCTGTCGATTGCATCTACATTGACAAGGAGAAGGCACCTGTCGGCAAAGGGTTCCGGCTGAATGGCTTCACCATCGACTACACGAAGTGCATGTTCTGTGCCTTGTGTGTGGAGCCATGTCCTGTCGATTGCATCTTCATGGGGTCGAATTTCGACTTGAGCTGCTATAGCCGTGACGGTTGCATTGTGGATTACGCGAAGCTGCCGCTGGAGGTGGCGTGGGGACAAACGTCATTGAACCCAACGGCTGTCTCCGAATCGAAGGTGCTGTACCAGCCTGTTTGGGTGAAGGGTGAACCAAGTCCGTTCCAGGTGGTGTCGTCCGAGTAGGGAGATTGCGGTTTGCCATGTCGGCAACAATTTCCGGGCGGAATGCGGGACTTCTGAAGGATTGGATGATGGCCAAAGAGCAGCGAGTTGAACGTCGGCACTACACGGTGGAGCAGGCGAACCACGCCTTGCCGTTGGTGAAGGCGATTGCGGCCGACATGGTCGCGAAGTTCGCCGAGGTGAAGGAGCGGAAGGAGCGCCTCGACCGCATTCGTCGGAACAAACGGGCGAAAGAGGGAGTGGAGGACTTCTACGCGGAAGAGATGGTCGAGGCCGAATCCCAGTTGGAACACGAACTGGAAACTCTGCAGGGATACATTGAAGAGTTTTCCGATCTGGGCATCGAGGTCAAGGATGCTTCGCGTGGCCTGGTCGATTTCTGCTCTCTGCTCGATGGTCGCGAGGTCTACCTCTGTTGGCTGCTGGGAGAGGAAGAAGTCGGTCACTGGCACGAATTGGACGCTGGATTCGCAGGGCGGCAATCACTGATGGCAGGATCGTCTTCGGGGCCGCAGGTCGAGGATTTCCAAGGCGACAAGTAGGACTTCGCACTGTCTGGGTTGCGAGGCACGAGGACAGGTTCTGGATCACCAGTCAGTGATCTTCGGTGAGAGACAAAACTCTGGAGGCTTGGGCGGACGCATGAACGATTTGGTCGGACACCTGCTGCTGTTTTCCCTGCTGGGCGTCGTTTTTCTGATGCTCCCCTTGATTGCAGGATGGTTCGTTCGCCCCACTGCTCCCTCGGCTGAAAAACTGGCGGCGTACGAGTGTGGTGAACCCACGATCGGTTCGTCTTACATTCAGTTTGACCTGCGATTTTACGTGGTCGCGCTGCTGTTCATCTTGTTCGATGTGGAAGTGGCGTTCTTTTTCCCGTGGGCCACGATTTATGGTGGTGCGACCGCTCTGATGGATCCTCGTGTCAGTGCTCCTGCACGGGCTCAGTTGAGTGAGCGACTGCTGAACGTGGCTCCTGGCTCTTTGGGGGTCGAGAATGTCGTCAGTGTCGAGGCAGCGGCGACACTCGCTTGGACGGGTCTGGCTGACATTCTGATTTTCTTCAGCATTCTGTTGGTCGCCTTTGC
>JBKCTR010000225.1:0-10211 GCA_046318755.1 Planctomycetaceae bacterium | reverse complement strand
GTTTTGAGCTGGGCCATCGTGGTCCCCTCGGCAATCAGCAGTCACTCCATCTGGTGGAACATGCACGAGTCGGTGGCGTCGATGGTTTCGGGGCGCTAGACGCGGCCGACCGAGATGATGCGGATCGGCGGGGGGGAGGACTCCATCACCCGGATCTGGACGGTGCTGGTTTGGCTGCGCAACAGACGGGGCGGCGTGGAGGAACCGTCGCGGGCCGCCACCTGTGCGGCGGCGAGGTAGAAGTTTTCGAGCGGATCGCGGGCCGGGTGATCGGCGGGAATATTGAGGGCTTCAAAATTGTGCCACTCATCTTCGACTTCGGGGCCGTCGGCCACCGAGAAGCCGAACCTCCCCATGATCTCCTTGAATTCCAGGATGGTCTGGGTCAGGGGATGGCGACGCCCCTGGGGAGTGCGGGTTCCGGGCAGGGAGACGTCGAGACCACCTGCTTGACGCACAGGACGGGCGAGCACCCGCTGGCGAGCTTCCAGCGCTGCGCCAACCTTGGTTTTGACCTCGTTGAACCGCCGGCCGACCAAGGGCTTTTCCTCTTTGGTCGCCTGGCCCAACAGCCCCTGCAAATCGCGCAACCGCCCTTGCCGAGCCCCGAGAAACTCAATCCGGGCCGCTTCGAGTGCTCCCGCATCGCCGGCCGATTCAATCGCCGCAAGAGCGGCAGCCTCGAATGCGTTGAGCTGATCAGTCAGGCTTCCAGAACTCATCCCTGCACTCTCACGATCGCGGCACTTCAGATCCCGCCGGTTTGATGGGGGTTCATCATGCAAGGAAGACTTGGCGACTCACAACCTGACGGCGGCAGCCAGTCGTGCTGCCGACAGCCGCGTTCCGGGTTGGTCGCCACCAGCCCCAAACGGTTTGATCCCAACCGTAGACGCCCGACCATACTCGATCTCTGCGCACGCCCCACGCGAGCCGACCCTGCTTGAGGGAACTCAGCTCGCGTTATGCCACTGCACAAGACCAGTCGGAAAGACCAGTCGGACTAAGCCGAGACCTTGAGCGCCCCGCGGGCCACATCGACCAATTGATCGAAGACATGCGGAGAGTGGATCGCGATTTCGCTGAGCGACTTGCGATTGAGGGAGACGTTCGCCTTCAGCAGCCCATTGATGAACTGGGAATAACGAATGCCCCGCTGCTCACAGGCCGCGGTCACGCGGATGATCCAGAGCGAACGGAAGTCGCGCTTCTTCGCCCGACGGTGATGGAACGCAAACGCCCTGGCGCGGAACAGGGTCTCGGTGGCCATCTTAACCAGCTTGCCACGCTTCCCGAAATTCCCCTTCTCTTCCCGGAAGAGACGCAGACGGGCTTTGCGGCGGGCGGAGGTTTTTCTCGCTCTCATGTCACTCTGTTCCTGCTCAACAAACTCTGTTCAATGATCGCGCGAAACTCGCACGAGATGGATCGAAATTTCGTCGGTTGCCAACTTCCGCTGACCAGCCCTGCCACCCGTGTGACTCGCCACATGGGCACCACACATCCTGTGCAGATTCGTCAGCGGCCCGGTGGCTGCTGATTCGACCGCCCATCGCGGCCGCCTGGGGAACGCCACCGCTCCAGCAACTGCCGATTGAATTCGAGGCTCTTGAGAATTCACGGAGCAGGGAGGCTGAACACAGACCACAGACCTGCCGGCTCGGCGACCGACAGCACGCCCCATCGCCGTAATTCCTGCCAACTCCCAGAATGCCTGACCGTGGTCACAACCCCGGGAACCAGACGGACTACATGCTGGGGCGCAAGCCGTTCTGAACCACCTTCGCCAAGGTGCCGGACACAATGCCGTCCTGACGCAGATGGCGCTTGCGATTGGCCGACTTGCCGCTCAACAAGTGGCCGCGTGAGGACTTGCGGTGCTTGGCCTTGCCAGTGGCAGTCAGCTTGTACCGCTTCTTGATTCCCTTGTGGGTCTTCTGCTTGGGCATGACTCGAACTCAAAGACGAGAGACTCCCGGAAAGTCGGGAAACAGGCAGTATAACCCGAAGCGCCTTGGGAATGCCAGTGGGAACCGCTCGGAAAAATCGACGAGCCAAGGCCAATTCCCAATCCAGCCTGCCCCCCTCACCCTACAATCGAAACTGGTCGCAAGATCATGTGAACTGAAAATCACCTGTCGGCACAAAAAACTGAGCTGCCGACACCATCCGCAGCCCAGTCCACCGTGAATCTCGCGTTTCGACCTGGTGCTGGGGCCCGGCACTGCGGGAAATCACCGCCAGCCCCAGCCGGGGGTTTTAATGCGTCCGTCACGGCCCACCCCGCGAGCCATGACGTCCCGAGACTCGAAACCGCACAACCACCGCCAGACGACGCCCCAGTGCGCACAACGCCCCTCGACCCGCACGGAATCAACCCGGCGGGGATCACCTGGGAAGAACATCAGACGAAGAGGCTTCGGGATAACGACCCGCGGTCGCTCACTTGGGGGTGAGCACTGCGGTCATGTTTCGGCCTTCCATCAGCGGGGGCTTTTCGACCTTGGCCACATCTTCGAGCAGCGTAATCACCCCCTGGATGATTTCCTTGCCCCGATCGATGTGGGCCATTTCACGCCCCTTGAACTGCACCGTGACCTTTACCTTGTCGCGGTCGGCCAGGAAGCCCCGGGCTTGCCGCACCTTCACGTCGACGTCGTGCTCGCCTGTCTTGGGACGCAGGCGAATCTCCTTGATTTGCACCTGGTGCGTCTTCGCGTTGCGGGCGGCCTTCTTCTTCTGCTCATACTGGAATTTGCCGTAATCCATGATCCGGCAAACCGGCGGCCGCTCATCCGGGGCCACTTCCACCAGATCCAGAGTTGCCTGACGGGCCAATTCCAAGGCCTCGGCCGTCGGCATCGACCCCAACATTTCTCCATTCTGACTCACAACGCGCACCGGCGAAAGCCGGATTTGCTCGTTGATACGATGCGTCGCTTCGATCGCTGACACCCTTTCGTGCACGAACTGTGAACCGCATGACCCTCCCCAACGGGAGATTCATCCACGCTGGTTTATATCGGATCCGCTGGTGGCAAGTCAACCTTTCGGGACGGGGAGTGCAAGGACGGCGGGGGGGGTTGCTCTTGCGCGAAGCCCAGAGCCGAAGCAGCTTGCGCTCTGAGGGACCGAGACGGTGACGGCAGCTTTCCTTCACCAAACGCCGTGATTCGATCCCCTCGACCGGTGACCAACGTTGTTGCCAGCCAATCCCGACTTGTGCCGCGCGTCACCTCCAGCGTTTCGCGGACGTCGACTGTCAACGGCACCACGTGGCCTTCGGTTGTGCCCTGACCGCATTCCTGGAGGGCCGGGACTTGAACGTCCCGCTCGAGCTCAGGCGGTGGCAATTGCCGCAACTCGACAGGGTGGGTCCCGCAGGGGACGAGGGGAGTCGGCACCCAACCACCGCTGGCGAATTCCACAGTTCCGCCCGAAGACCGATGCCCCGTCTGCTTGCCTTGGTCCGCAGAGTGAACCGGGGCTCCGCCACCCTCACCCCGGCGGCGACGCACCCTGCGAAGACGCACCCGGCGGCGACTCACCCGGGGACAGCCGACGGACTTCCAGGACGCCGTCGCGGAACATCGCCACCGCCGGCACACGCCCGACACCGGGGATGTCGAGAAAGACCGCCTCTCCCTCCCGACCCGGCGCGCGACCCAGCGGAATCACATCCCCCACCTCCAGGTTCCAGACCTCGCTGGCCGGGAGTTCCACCTCAGCCAACACCACCTCGGCGGTCACGGTTGCAGTCCCCTCGGCCGCACTCCCCCGCCCCTGGCCGGTCTGCTCCAACAGGGCCAGCACTCCTTCGGGCAGACCAAAGGTGAGCCACCCCGCCAAGCCGGTGCCTCTCACGTGCACCCGCCACCGGGCGGCCGGAGCGGGTGGGGTACCCGTGTCGGCAGGGAACTCGGATCCACGGCCGGGCGACGCACCGGTGGGACCGGTTCCCGCCCGGTTGACCCCAGCCACCGGGCCTGGATTCGCTGCGGTGCCCTCGATCGAGGAGAGCCAGAGACAGGGCATCGTGACCGGCAACCCCGAGACTTCGTGCAGCACGCCGCAGAACTCGACCGCCGCACTCACCGCCAGCCGTTCGAGCAACTGCAGTTCCAGCCGACCAAACCCACCCCCGGCCCGCGCGTCGGCTTCCTCGACGGTTTCAGTCCCTCCCTGCATCCGGTCCAACAACCCGTGGCAAAGTCGCGGCGAAAGCTCGATGCGCAGCGACTCATCCAACGGCTCCAGCGGCCCTTCCCAGGACGGTCCCCGTTCGCCGCTGTCACTCTGGGATGTTGGCGTGTCGCTCCAGGTCAGCGACGTACGGGCCAATTCCCCCCAGACGCTCTCCAGGCGCGGTGCCAGCCGCGTGAGCACTTCACTCCAGAAGGGCCCCGCCAGCGAGCGCGGTGGGTGATGGCAGTCGTTGTTCACGGCACAGTTTTCGGAAGTGAAGTCCGGGGCTCGATCCAATCCGCAATGGCGATCAGGGCAAGGTCGCCGCCACGCGGGATCATTCCGCCAGCGGAGGGTGGCCCCCTCCAGTCCAGTCTTCGCGCCGCCGCCTGACCCTTGCGTTCCACACGAGACGACGTGGGCTGGGCCAATCGTCTCAATGAGCGTGGCGTCAACGACGAATGTGACCGGACCCTTCGACGATGTATTTGTAGCTGGTCAACTCACGCAGGCCGCAGGGACCCCGGGCGTGCAGCTTGTCGGTGCTGATGCCGATCTCGGCCCCCAGCCCCAGCTCACCCCCGTCGTTGAAGCGGGTACTTGCATTGACCATGACCGCCGACGAGTCGACCGCCAGCAGGAATTTCCGGGCCGCCGCGAGATCGGTGGTAATGATCGCGTCGGTGTGATGGGAGCCGAAGGTGTCGATGTGCTCGATGGCCATCGCCAGATCGTCAACCACCCTAACCGAGAGGATCAGGTCGAGATACTCGGTGCGGTAATCGGCTGCGGTGGCGGGGCGACAGCCAGGCACGAGGGCCTGGGTGGCCGCGCAACCACGCAGTTCGACCCCCGCCCCCTGCAACTCGGCGGCGGCCTGCGGGAGGAATGCCGGGGCAATCTCGCGATGGACCAGCAACGTCTCGGCGGCGTTGCAGACCCCGGGCCGCTGGCACTTGGAATTCACGATGATCTGGCGGGCCATTGCCAAATCGGCCGAACGGTCGACGTAGACGTGGCAGATGCCATCGTAGTGCTTGATGACCGGCATGCGGGCCTCGGCCATCACCCGTTCAATCAGTCCCTTGCCGCCTCGGGGGATGGTGACGGCGATCTTGTCGGACTGGGAGAGGAAATGCCCGACAACCGCGCGATCGGTCGTCTCGACCAGTTGCACGGCGGCCGGGGGGAGTCCGGTGGTCTCGAGCGCCGTGCGCAAGACGTGATACAGGGCGAGGTTGCTGTGAAAGGCCTCTTTGCCTCCCCGCAGAATCACCGCATTGCCGCTTTTGACGCAGATCGCGGCCGCATCGACGGTGACGTTGGGACGCGATTCGTAGATGAAGAACACAACGCCCAGGGGGACCCGCACCCGGCGAACCTGCAGGCCGTTCGGGCGGACCTCGCCTTCGATCACCTCGCCGACCGGGTCGGTTTGGGCGGCGATTTCATCGAGGGCGGTGGCGAGGCTGGCCAGGCGAGAGGGGGTCAGGCGCAGGCGGTCGATGGCCGCGGCATTCAGGCCCAGTCCCGGTGCCTGTTCGAGATCGACCTGGTTGGCCGCCAGGACCGCCTCGGGAGCCTCGCGCAACCGCCGGGCACACTCCTTCAGCCAGGCGTTTTTCTGAGCGCCATCGGCCAACAGCAGCACCCGGGAGGCGGCCAAGGCCCGGCTGGCGACCTGGTCGGCATAGGCTTTTCCCTCGGTTCCCGGCAAATCAACCACCACGTTGCCTGCTTTCCCTGTTCCGCGAAGTGAAGTGTTGTGCAGCGAAATCCCTCGGAGATGGCCGGGGGGCCGGAGTATCTGGCACCCCGAAAACCGTGTCAACGGGGCTGTGGCACGTGTCACAGTGCGGCCACCTGCGGACGGGCCGGTTCACCAACCGGTTCACCAACCGGTTCACCAACCCGATTCACCAACCGGCGTCCCCAGTGAGCCGCCGCAGTCAACGCCCACTCTCAACGCCAGGCGCGGCTGCACGACCGACATTGTTCCCCCGGTCCCCGTTCAGGGGAACAGCCCACGGTGGATGACAGGGTCGGCTGGGAGACTATGATACACAATGTCAAGAAGTGGGCACAAAATCAGTTCAGGAAGCGTGATGAGTGAGATTCTGCGAGAGATGCTGGAGGTGTTCGACAATCCGTTCCCGGGCCGGGACTACGAGATTGAAACCATCTGCCCCGAGTTCACCTCGATGTGCCCGAAGACTGGCCAGCCCGACTTCGGCACCCTGACGCTGATTTACGTGCCGCACAAGGTCTGCATCGAGTTGAAATCGCTCAAGATGTACCTGCAGCAATATCGCAATCATGGGGCGTACTACGAAAACGTCACCAACTCGATTCTTGATGATCTGGTGGCGGTCTCGCACCCGCGCTGGATGACCCTGCACGCCGCATTCACCCCCCGGGGGGGCATTCGCACCAACGTGACTGTCAAGTACCACGCCCAGGAGCGCCTGGGAGGTCAGTAGCGGCGGCCACGGGTCGGCGGGAATCGCAGGCGGGCTCTGTTTGCAGATCGAAGGCACGGCCGGCTGTGCCGCTCGATGACCTGCGGGCGACGGGTCTCGGCCCCACTCAGCGGGCGCTGCTCGGCAGGGCAGCTTGTTCGACAATCGGCGGTGGGGGGCGATATCTTTTCCCACGCGTGTGTCCGAACGGTTCCCCGGGGCGAGTGGAGGAGTGCGCGATGGCCGACGATTCCCGAAAGCAGTTTCTCAACAGCCTGCTGAAGCGGTTCGACACCCTGCGGCAAGCAGATCGCCTGCCGGAAACACTGGAGGCCTGGCAGACGCGCCGCGGCGAGTTGAGGCGGCAATTGTTGACCTCGCTGGGAGAGTTTCCTGCCGAGAGATGCCCGCTGGAACCACGGGTGTTGGGGGAACTGCCCCGCGACGGCTATCGGGTCGAAAAGGTGGTCTTTCAGACCATGCCCGGGGTCTTCATGACGGCCAACGCCTATCTTCCCCACGGAGAGGGGAAACGCCCCGCCGTGCTGTGCGTGCATGGCCACTGGAAGGGAGCCAAGCAGGATCCGGTGCCGCAGGCGCGTTGCATTGGCCTGGCGAAACTGGGGTTTTTCGTGCTGGCGGTCGACGCGTTTGGGGCCGGGGAACGGGGCATTGGCAAGGCCCTGGGGGAGTACCATGGCGAGATGACCGGAGCGACCCTGTTGCCGCTGGGACTGCCGCTGCCCGGATTGCAGGTCTATGAAAACATGCGGGCGGTCGACTATCTGCAGTCGCGCCCCGAGGTCGATGGAGCGAAAATTGGCATTACGGGGGCCAGCGGCGGCGGCAACCAGACGATGTATGCCGGGGCGCTGGATGAGCGGTTTGGCTGCGTGGTGCCGACCTGCTCGGTGGGAACCTACCGCTCGTACCTGGGAGCCGCGTGCTGCGTGTGCGAACTGGTTCCCGATGCGATGACCTACAGCGAGGAATGGGCCATTCTTGCGCTGGTGGCTCCCCGGGCCCTGCTGGTCCAAAACGCCACGCGCGATGCCTTTCAGTTCTCGGTGGGCGAGGCGCAGCAGTCGGTGTCACACGCCCAGCACATCTTCCGCCTGCATGGGCAGGCGGGCAAGATTGCCCACTCCATTTTTGAATCGGGTCACGATTACAATCGCCCGATGCGCGAGGCGATGTATGGCTGGATGACCCTGCACCTGAAGGGGGAGGGACAGGGGAACCCCATCCCGGAACCCCCCGTGCAGCCGGAAGACCCCGAGGCGCTGCGGTGCTATCCGGGAGACAGCCGTCCCGACGATTTCGTCACCCTGCCCCGCTTCGCCGCCCAACAGGCGGACCGGCAGATCGCCGAACATCGCGCCGCCTGGCCCACCCACCTCGAAATGTGGAAAACCCACAACCTGCAGACGCGCCAGATCCTGCGGGCTGGCGTGCTGGGCGGGGGCGACTGGGTCGACTGGAAAGTGAAACTTCTGGAAGAGAGTGCCGCCGAGGGACTCCACCACCTGCGATACCAGACCGAACCAGGCCTGGAACTGACCCTGCTGGGGAAATTGGGAGCGCCCGGGCGGGGGACTTACCTGGTGCTCGACCTCGCGGGCAGCCAGCATGCCCGTGCCCAATCGCTGGTGCAGGAACTGGAACAGGGGGGGGCGACCGTGTGGTGTGCCGACCTGCGGGCCAGCGGCCGCCACGCCCTCGCGGGAGACACCATTGGCAAGGCCCCAGACCACAACTCGGCCGAGTGGTCGATCTGGACGGGGCGGCCCCTGCTGGGGCAATGGATCGCCGACGCGGCCGTCGCGGTGGAGACGCTCCAGCGGCACAGTGGCAAGTCGTCGCCATCGGCACCGGCCGGGTCGCTGACCGTGGTGGGGCTGGGACCGGCGGCGATGATTGCCCTGGGAGTGGGGATCTACGATCCCCGGGTGCAGCGGGTCGTGACAGTGCAGGGACTCGCGAGTTTCCGCACCGACACCCCCTACACCGGCCAGTGGATGGGACTGTTCGCCCCCGGCATTCTGCGGGACGCGGGGGACATTCCCCAACTGGCCGCCCTGTTCGCCCCCCGCAAACTGGTGATTGCCGGGGGGGTGCGGGGAGATGGCACGGCCCTCGCGCCCGAGGCGCTGCGCGACGCCTGGGGAGACACCCGGTCGGTCTATCGCCTGCACGGGGTGGAGGGGCACCTGGCGTTTCTGGATGAGCCCCCTGGCCCCGAACTGGCCCGCCGTCTGCAGGCGGGCGAAGAAGTGTCTCCCGCCCCCTCCCGCTGACCCCGGTTGGTCGCCCCTCGTGGTCTTCCGTCATTGACAGTCGAGAATTTCGATGGCACGTTACTTCAAGTACAAGTCCGCGGCGGATGTGGTCAGCGATGCCGCACGGCTGGGGGGGGATCTGGCCGTCCAGGACGACCTGGCACCGCTCTTCACCCCCATCGCCGTGGCGGGGCGGACGGTGGGGAACCGGCTGCTGATCCAACCGATGGAGGGTTGCGATGGCACCCTCGAGGGGGCACCCGACGAACTGACCTACCGGCGCTATCAGCGGTTTGGCGCGGGAGGGGCCAAGGTGATCTGGGGGGAAGCCACCGCCATTGCCCCCGACGCACGGGCCAACACCCGGCAGTTGTGGATCTCGGAGCGGACGGCGGCCGCTTTGGGCCAAATGCTCGATCAGGCCCGCACGGCCCATCGCGCGGCGGGCTACCAGACCGACGATCTGCTGCTGGGGCTGCAGTTGACCCACTCGGGGCGATACAGCGTCCCCCGTCCCTGGCTGGCTACGCATGACCCCCTGCTGGCCCCGCTGACCATCGACAAAACCACCGGGCGGGCAGTCGACGACTCGTACCCCCTGCTCTCGGACGATGATCTGAAACGGATCGAAGACCAGTATGTTTCCGCCGCCCGCCTCGCCCACCAGATTGGGTGCGACTTCGTCGACCTCAAGCAGTGCCATCGCTACCTGCTTTCAGAATTGCTGGCCGCCCGGAATCGCCCCGGGATCTACGGGGGGAGCTTCGAGAACCGCACCCGGCTGATCCTCAACGTGGTGCGCCGCATTCGGGCCGAGGTTCCCGGTCTGATTCTGGCCACCCGCTTGAACACCTACGACGGCATTCCACATCGCGGCGTGGGGACGGGGGAGGACTTCATCGGTCGCCCGGTACCGCACGATCTGCCCTTGGTGTGCGCGTTTGCCACCGACCCAGACAATCCCGCGCGGGAGCAGTTGGAAGAGCCGATCGCCCTGGCGAAACTGCTGGTGCAGGCCGGAGTGGCGCTGTTGAACGTGACGATGGGAAATCCCTACGCCAATCCCCACCTGGTCCGTCCCGCGGAGTTTCCTCCCGTCGACGGCTACCATGCGCCGGAACACCCTTTGCTGGGGGTCTTGAGGCACTTCCGCATCACGGCGGCCATCCAGCGGGCGGTGCCGGGCACGCCGGTGGCGGGAAGCGGCTATAGCTGGCTGCAGGATTTCGCCCCGCAGGCAGCGGCGGCCAATGTCGCCCGGGGAGACGTCGCCTTCGCCGGTTTTGGC
>JBKCTR010000224.1:0-7521 GCA_046318755.1 Planctomycetaceae bacterium | reverse complement strand
TTTTCAACGAGAATAAGCCCTCGCCACTCGAAAACCGCCGCCGTCGACGATGCTCGCCGGACGACTGCGGCCGCGACTCGCGGCACGGCAGACGTTGGGGACGTTGAAGAACGACCCACCACGAATCACACGGGACTCGTCTTCAACCGAAAGCACCGTACGCTTGGTCATATTTTGATCGAACTCGCGGCTGGCTAGTTCCAAGTCATCCAAGGACATGGTCCACTCCCAGAGATTGCCGTGGAGATCGAACAGGCCGCGACGGTTCGGACGCAGGTCGGCCACTCGATGGAGTCGAATGTCGGACAAGACAAATGTCCAAGCATACCGCGCCACAAGCCCCGATTCCTTGGGCTGCCCAAATCCAAACTGGGTCGTGGTCCCCGCACGGCAGGCGTACTCCCATTCCTCCTCGGTTGGTAACCGGTAGCCGCGTCTCGTCCGACATCCAGCCGCGAGTTTCATGCCCGGGCCATATTCAACCTCGGTCTCCGCATCTTTCCCCTGAGGATCGCGGCCAGGGAGGTAACACCACTCACTCTCGGGTAGCCCGTCCTGCTGACTCAACCAATTGCAGTACGCCGTCGCGGCGTACCACGAGATTTCGGAGATGGGCAACGTCGGATCGAACCCCGCTTTGCCACGCCGCTCTCTCAATCGCTCGAGAGTCTCTCGATCCGCCAGACACAGCCCAAACTGCTGCGGATCGGCCCCATCCAGAAACGCCAGAAAATCCCCACGGGTCACTTCGGTGGTCGCGAGGGCGAACGAGTACGGGACCTCGACAGTCCGTCGCGATCGCGGTTCGGATTCATTGACTCGCGTCAAATCTCCAATTTCAAACTGTCCCGGTGCGGGAAGCACCACAAACGTTTGTTTCTGGGAGTTCACGAACCAGCCGGCCGTCTGTTGCCCGGGCTCATTGAGCGGCTGCAAGTCATCCGGTTCGCCGTTTTGTCGCTGCCATTGCTGCCAGACCCACCCGGCCGCGGCTCGAACCCCGCTGTCGGGGGTGCTGCGGTAGAGCGTTTCCAGTTTGGTCGTGAGCTCGCTACGCACCGTGACGGGCAACCGCACACTGTCGAAGTCCCCCATCACCATCAGCAGTGCCTGGCGGATCGTGTTGTTGTCATGGGCGGTGTCCCCCGCACCAACATCGAGTTCCTCCACCTTCAGCATCAGAGCCTTGGGGTCAATCGCCCCCAATTCCTGAAACCGGGCAATCAGATAGCTTTGGAACGTCGGATCGACGAGTTGCTCGGTACCGGTCCCTTTGGCGGCTGGCAACCAGAGGGGGCGGATCCGCTCGAATCGCCCCAATTGAACGAGGCAGACAGAAGCATTGAGGGGTTCCCGCCAACATGATTTCCAGTCGAATTCGGACTGCTGTTGAGCCGTGGGGTTGATCGACTGCTCGGCAAACCACGGTCCTTCTGCTTTGGAGACCAACAGCGCAGTTGCCTCCTCCGCTTTTGACTTCGACAATCCGGCCAAGGCGGCGACGAACGGTTGGAACTCGTCCACCGTGTCGGCGCGTAACAACCAGGCCACCAGTCGCTGTGGGTCGTCACGCCAGTGGTCGGCCAAGACCAGCACCGCGGCCTCGGTCAAAGACCGGCGTTGTTCATTGCGGAGGCCGAAATAGATCTGCTCCAGGTGCAGCAAGAGATACTGCCGGACCGGTCTCAGGTTGTCCGACCAGGCCTTGAACTCCAGCGGCGAGACGGTAATCAATTCCTGGGCCAGATCATGACCGATTTCTTTCCATTTCCGATCAGCATCGTCGAGCGGCGGGTTAATGCCCGCCAAAGCGGCCGCTGCCCGCAGCCGATTGGAACGATTGGCGGTCTGTTCGACTTCCTTCCAAAGTTGCGGTGCGACCTGTGCCGCGAAGGGCTTCCGCACACGACTCCAACCGAGAATTTCATCCGGACCGGCCTTCAGGATGGCGTCCACCATGTGTTTGCGCGCCTTCTCCAGCGTCTGCGGCGGCAGCTTCAAATCATTGTTCGGAGTCATACTCAGGTTAGTCGTCGGATCAGTGTTCAGACGCAAAATCGCCAGAGCGCAATTGTGTTTGACATTGTCGTCCGAAGTGGTCTGAAAATCCTCCCACAGCCGGTCGAAGACACGCTGCCGAATCTCGCTGAGATCGGGCTGGGCGAGAATCCTTTCAATCTGATTGGTGTCCGCCCCCTCCAGCAGCGCCACCTGCCGGTCGACAAATCGCTTCTGCTGCTCGCGATTGCGATACCATGTAAACCCGACCCCGGCCACAAAGATCGCCAGCGCAATCAGATACGGCAGGGCCGCGAGGACATTCGCCGACTTCCGGCTGCGTCGCAGAAAAGTTTCCGCGTCCTGGAAACTCGCCCGGGGCTTGCCATCCTCCGCCGGATAGCGATTGGCCCAAGCCTCGGTCGGCTGTTCCCGCCGTCGCCACTCTTCGATCGGCACCAGCGACGCCCCGGGAAAGAAACCCGCCCGCCCCTGCTGCCAGAGCGTCGCTTCGTCCAGCACCCGTCGCCAGGTGCGCTCCGACTCACGCTCGGCGTCCACCCACTCGCGGCACCGGTTCCATTGCCGTAACAGGGCCTCGTGGCTGATGTCGAGCGTCGTGTCGCCATCGAGAGGCTGTTCCTGGGCGTCGGGAGAAGCACGCAGCAGCGAACACCCCTCGGCCAGAAAAGGTCGGGCAACCGAGAGCACTCGTTCGATGTCGGGCTCGCCCTGCGCATTGGTCACCCCGGCCACCTGGGCAATCTCCCGCACCGTCGCCAGCCTTCGGACCAGTTGCCCCGTGCTGTTGACCGCGCTGAGGCAGCGGAACATCCGTTCGCACAGCCACTGCGCCGAATTCGGAGGAGGAGGTACGCCAATACCGAAGTCTTTCAGGACAGGACGAAAAGCCCGGCGCAGCAGGTTTTCGAACTGCTCGTCCCGGGTGGGACCGGCGGCCGGCGAAGAGTTGTTGGCCGCGACGGCATCGGCTGCGGCCGGTTTTCCCCCATTTGTTGGCGTGATCTCGGGCGCGGCGGGCTTCGCTGCCAGCCAGTCGGCCAGGCGTCCCCGAAGTTCGTCGGTCGAGGTGCCGAATCGCCGCAGTCCCCAGTCCAGCAATTGCGGCAGCGTGGGGATGGGGGACGAACGGGGGGTTTCGCCGGTCGCAACAGCCTCGCGTGACTGGGTGTGATCCTCCTTCAGCCCCGCGTAAATCTCATTCGCATGGTTGTCGAGCGCGTGGGCTACGCCCCCCACGCTCGAGTGCAGATAATGCTGCAGGGTAAGCCCTATGGGACAGGTCTGCCATGCGTCCGGGGGCTGGCAGGCGATGTTCCAGGTGCGCATCAGCGCGTGCTGCAACAGCGGCAACTGGTCGGGCTCGGCACCCAGGTCGTCGAGGATCCGGCCGACCAACTCGGGCTCGGCCCCGGCGTTGAACAACGACAGCGGCCCCACAATCGAGTCGCGCAACTGGTCACGCGTCATCCTGGGGGTGAGGAACTGACTGTCGTTGATCGCCTCGGGCAGCCCCTGGAACAGATCGCAATTCCCCAGGAAGTCGGACCGCATCGTGATCACCACGTAGACCGGCAGCCGTTGCTCCTCCGGCACATGGGTCTGCCGGGCCGCCGTCAAAAGCAGATCGACAAACTCGGTCGCCTCGCTGTGACGCTGGTACCGGTTCCGCTCGCGCTCGGCTGGCCCCACGGCATCAATCTTCTCCCGATACCGGAACAGCTCTTCGAACTGGTCGACCAGCACCAGCACATTGGTCTCGTCATCGAGCCCCGCGTCACGCAGGGCGTCGAGCAGTCCGTACCGGCCCCGCGACAGGGTATTGCGCAACAGGGCGGTCCCCAGTTCGGCTTCACCGTCAACGGGCGGATTGTGCGTTTCCGAAGACGGATCGGCGGGGGTTTTGAATTCGCCGTAGAGCGCAGCCGCGAGATTGTCGAGGGGGGCCTCACCGGGGCGCAGTTTCAGCATCTTCCAGTGCGGCAGCGCCCCCAGCAGCCAACCCTGCCGGAGAGCGGGCAGCAGACCGGCGTAGACCAGCGACGATTTGCCGCAACCGCTGCTGCCAATGACCGCCAGAAACTGATGATCTTCCAGACGCCGCAGCATCTGCCCGGATTGCGCCCCGCGGCCAAAGAAGCGGGGGGCGTCGGCTTCCTCAAACGGGCGCAGCCCCGGGTAGGGACCGCGGAAGGAGAGTGCCGGGGCGCTGGGTGCTTCTACAGAGAGGCTGTTCATGCCGGCCCTCCGTTGGTCAGCTCGGCCAGGTAGCGGCGCAGCGCCTCGGGATCATCGTGGGGAATGATCCGCACCATGGCGGGGCGCTTCTTCAGGGGAGGTTTGCCATCGGGCGGGCCGACGTAGAGGGCACAGACCGGTGCGTTGCGGGCACGATCGAGGGCAATATCGCGGCACTCGCGCACCCGCTCTTGCACCCAGTCGAGCGATCCCTGGCCGTAGATCACCAACACGCCACGTTCATTTTCATAGACCGCGCTCAACGGATACTCGGCACTGGCGATCTCCGTCGCAACCGTTGTCCCAAACGCGCTGCGCAGGTGTTCGTCGAGTGTGGCCGCCAGGGTTTCATCCACATGTTGGGGGGCGAACAGCACCGAGGCACGTCCCGAGCGGTGCGCAGGGTGGGGGGCTGCGGTGGTGGAGGGAACGAACGTCTGCATCGGCGAACTTGCCGGGGGGCCCGCCGACGGATCCGGACGGGCAGGGGGAATGACAGCGGTTGGTGTCGGTGTCGGTCCAGGGGAGATGGTTCCAGCGGCCTTGGTTTCGCGGGCAACCACTTTGAGCAGGGTCTCTTCGATCAGCTTCTGGAAGTCGGGAAGATAGCCGGCCTGCACGCGTTCTTCAGGAGGCAGGTCGGTGGGATCAGCCGCGCCGGAGAGATATTCGACATATTCGGGATGGTGTCTGCGGACCGTATCGAGATCGAGATCACGGGGCCGCCAGCGCAGGCAGGGAATGCCCGCCTGGCGGGCTGCCAGAAACTGCCTCTCCTCGAGTCCCCACGGACTTTGGGCGGTCACCTTGGAGCCTTGTTCACCAAGAACCTGCACAAACAAAGTCGCCTGCTCGAGCGGATTCTCTGCCGGTGCCCCCCCGGCTGAGGAACGCAGCAATTCGCGCAGGGCCTGGAATTCGGCCTGCCGGATCTCTTCGAGGCGGCGGGGGGCCAGCGTGTCGTTGAGGAACGCCAGCATTTCCGAGATTTCCTGCGACCAGCGCCGCATATCACGCAGCAACTGCAGATCCTTCGGGCCCAACAGATCGATGTTTTGTTTCAGCTCGGTGGAGCGGTCTTGCCAATATCTGGCATGGCTGACCCGTTCCTCCGGCGTGCTGAACCGCGCATCTTCCAGGGCGACCGGAATGACTCGCTGCAGAAATTCCTCTTGTTCCCCCTGCGAGCGCTGGTAGATGGCGTGCAGCTCCGTCATGCAGGAGATCGATCGCAGGTACTTCTCGCTGAGGATCACCAGCACCCGGTCGGATCGTCCCAGCCGTTGCATGTAATCGGAGATCACCCCGCCGTAACGAATTTCCTGGCTGTCGCGGCGAACCAGAAAGCCCTGATTCTCCAAGGAGCCGCACAGTTCGTCGACCGCCTGTTGTCGTTTCACACCGGCCTGAGTTTGGTCATCTCCCCAGGCGAATGAGACGAAGATTTCAGGAGCCGACAGCACCCGCACCGGCCACTGCTTGATCTGCTTGACGGAATCGATCACCGACTTGAGGTCGGCCTGGCCGCGGGCGTCGGGGGTGGGGGTCGCGAAGTAGACCGACACGCCCGCCCCCGCGGAACGGGTGCGGGAGACCTCCGACAAAGATCGTGCCGTCTCTTGCGTCGAAGGTGTCGCTAGGGATGTCTCGCCGGCGGCGGTCCGCGTCACACCGCTCCCCGTGCGGGCTGTTGATTCCACGGGGCGTTCCGCCGGGGAAGACGAAACGGGCGTGTTCACGACAGCAGACGTCCCCAGGACCTGCCGCAGTTGGGAAGCGAGCGCCCGCAGCTCGGCACACTGCTCCCCCTTCGCCTCGGCGAACCGCTCCGCCACTTCGAGCAATCGATCGTGATTGTCGGCCCAGACCAGCAGATCGAAGACGAGCTGCTTGGGACTGACAGTCGAACCGGCCAATGGCGTGGCGGGCTCACCGCGAAAGAAATACCACTCCATCGCAAGGTCGTTGGGGTCGAACGCCGCGACGACCACATTCAGCCGTTGTTGGGGAAGCCGCAGTTTGTCGGTGGCCATCGTCGCGTGCGGTGGGACAAAGGTCGATCAGACCAATCCGGTGGCGGTGCCAGAACGGACCGGAAGGCGCGCTGGCGGAAACAGAATGGTGACAGTTTATCAGTCGGCGGGGGGGGTGCCGAGAGTAGGCGGCGGGATGTCCGTTGCCGCTGCCAGAGCGACCGAAGGCCGAGCGCGGCTGCTCTTCCGGCAAGGTTTGGCCCCTCAGGTTGTGACGTCACACGGTCCCAGAAGTCTGGGCGGGTGTTCGAATTCGATCAATCAGGCTGCTATGCTAAAAGATAAGGAGGGTCGACCCCATGATTGAAGTCCAATACACCGGGGATGTCCTGTGGCGGAGGATTGAGCAAGCCGTGGAGATTGTGAAAGACCGCCAACGGCGTGTTGTGGCTGCGTTGAATGCGGCCGGCATTCGGTACGCGGTCATTGGCGGTAATGCCGTGCAGCACTGGGTGGCCCAGGTGGATGTCTCGGTTGTTCGGAACACCCGCGACGTTGATCTCATCCTGAATGAGCACGATCTCGCCCGGGCGATTGCGGCGCTCGAAGCGGTTGGATTTCGCTATCGCCGCTCTGCCGGCGTCGTCATGTTTCTGGATGGACCCGAGGCGGGGGCCCGGGATGCGGTTCATGTCGTGTTCGCAGGACGACCGGTTCAAGAGGAGTATCCAGAACCGGTCCCGGATCTGGAGGAGTTGGTCGAAATGGCCGAGGCGACGACTTTGCCGTTTGAAAAATTGGTCAAAATGAAATTGACTTCGTTTCGCCGCAAGGACCAAGTCCATCTGTTGGATCTGATTTCGCTTGGAATGGTCGACAGCAGTTGGCTGGGCCGGTTCTCACCCATTCTACAGACGCGGCTTCAGGAATTGCTGGACGATCCCGAGGGCTGATCCCTTCGCTTCGCGAGGGTTTCGCCAGACCGTCTGCACCGGTTCTTTGGCGCTTTCATCCTCCCCCCAGCCCCGCGGGCCGGGAAATGCAGCCCCGACCATGTCGTTTGTCGGCCCGGCGGGCCAACCATTGACCCTGTCCCCGCGCAGTTGGTCCACACGCAGGTCGCCCCAGAGGCTGGACAGAGACGGTTCGGTCGGGGTTCAGGAACCGGTAATGAAAAAGCGTAAGTCATTGTGCCTAATTGGTTTACGGAACACGCTCCGGTCCGCTCCCACATCTCGCCCAGCCGCAGCGTAGTACAACTACCAAAGTAGTTGACCGCATTGGACTGCAG
>JBKCTR010000223.1:0-4216 GCA_046318755.1 Planctomycetaceae bacterium | reverse complement strand
GCCACAGACAAGCTCGCCCGGGGACCGCTGGGCACGCTGCCCCCAGACAACCCACCGGTTCTCCCCCTCCAGGGCCCAGCCTGCCGGCCCGATTCCACTCCGCCCGCCCCGAGGGTCACTCCCAGGCGCGAGTTGGTGGTGGACCGTTCTCCCGGCCAACGTGACCCCCGGCCCAATGACGGCTGGTTCTGGCGGGGCAAGATCCGTGTCGGCGACATGGTGGTGCTCGTGGGGGACGAAGGGGCGGGAAAGACCCGTGTGCTGACCGACTGGATCGCCCGGGTGACCGCGGGCCGGGATTTTCCGGGAACCGCAGACCCAGCCCACGCCCTGCCCCCTTCCGACGTGCTGGTGTTCAACTGTGTCGACGACTTCCAGCACAACGTGCTCGATCAGGTCGCCCTGAATGGCGGCAATCCCGACCGCGTGCTGCACGCGACCACTCAACTGCTCGACTGGGGGCACAGTCACAGCGAGTTCCCCGAGGGACCATTGCCCGCCCCGGGTCTTGCCGCCGGTGAACTCCCCGAGTTCCGCGTCCGCCTGCACACCCAGGAGATCCTGAGGAAACTGGGCCAATTCCTGCAACGACGCCCCAGCATTCGTCTCGTGGTGATCGATCAGCTCAAGCAGCATCTCAAGTTCGACAGCGAACGGGTCTTCGAAGACCTGATCTTCGAGCTGCAGGTGCTGGGACGGCAGACCGAAGTGACCTTCGTGCTCACCCAGCGCCCCGATGCGTTCCGTAACGGGACCGGTCTCAAGCAGTATTTCAAAAGTGCCTCCCTGACCAGCGTGGCCCGCAGCGTCTGGCGGGTCGCCCAGCCCGAAGATCCTGAACACGGCGACCGGGTGCTGGAATGTCTCAAGCTGAACCACGGCTTCGGAGATTCCGGCCGGGAGCCATGGCGGCTGTGGCAGTCTCCTGGCCAACCGCTGCGGTGGGACATGGGGGACGGCCAGGAATTTCGGCTGGGGAAGCTCGACGCAAAAGACCGGCTGCTGTTCCATGCCCGCACGTTCATCTCGCTCTACCTGCAAATGTTTGGCGGGCTGGCCGACTTTGGAACCCTGCAGTTCTGGGCGCGGAAAGAAGGGATCACTGGCTCGAAACTGATGGAGGCCTCGATTGTTTACAACTATGGGTTTGAATTCGAAGGGAGCCCCGACAGCGAATCGGGGATCCGCAAGGTAATCGGTTCCTGGGACGACATCCGGCAACGGCAGGCGATCCCGGAACCCGAACGGCCCCCCGTCGTCGGCCCCCCCATTCCCCAGGGCCGAAAGAAACGGTCCCGACTCGCTCCCCAGCCGCTCCAACGCCCCCCCTTGGGCGTACCGGCGGCGGCGGGTGACGTTCCCACCCCCCACTCCGCCCCCGCCTTCAACTCGCCGTCCCTCCCGTTGAATCCCCCCTCTCCCACGTCGGCCTCCCGTGGGGCCCAGACTCCCGCGCAGATGCTGGAGTCGCTGCGGGCGCGGGTCGCGCGGGGGGAAGCCCGGCTGAAGCAGTTCGACCGAGAGGGATTCCGCTTTATTAAACCAAATCTCGCGGCCTGCCACCTGCTGCTGAATTTGGAGGCCGAATTGGGCTCGGAAGAGGCGATGTTGGCGCACCTGCGGCGTGGTTTGACCGACCTCGGCCAGCATTCGGCCGCTGATCTGGAGGCACATCTCGGTGAAGTCCGCCGGCTGCTGCGGATTGCCCACCAGGTGGAAGCCGACTAACCGCGTCCTCCGTGCGTCAAAGGGGTTTTGACCTGTTCACCCCACGAGTGTGAAACCGTCCTCCGGACAGGACGACGCGGCCCAGCGTCCGCGCGCGCCACCAGCGGCTGCGCTCTGTCCGCCAGCCGAGTCTCCTCCCGGCAGGCTGAAAGCCCACCCCACAACGTGGCGACGAACTTCCAGTTTGTCGAACTCCCGTCTGATCGCAGCTCAACCGCGGCCAAACCAGACAGCCACGTCGCATCACACTCCCGGCAGGCTGAAAGCCTACCCCACGACGTGTCTGACAAACTTCCAGTTTGTCGAGTTCCCAACCCCAAGCCCCCCACGCTAACACTCCCGGCAGCGACTCCGTTATTGTCTTCCAGATGCCGTTCCGGGAGGGCCGCCGCGATGGTGGCCCCTCCTGTCTTGTCCGGTCCCGGGATCGATTCCCGGGAGGTGGACCTCACCGCGTTCCCGCTCCGCTTGCTCCCTTCGCCATGATCGTTCCCGGCTCCCAGACTGGTCTCAACCGCTACAGCTCGCGCATCACCCAGCCCCGTTCGCAAGGGGCGTCGCAGGCGATGCTCTACGCCACCGGCCTCACCGAGGCCGACATGAACAAGCCCCAGGTGGGCATCGCCAGCGTCTGGTACGAGGGCAACCCCTGCAACATGCACCTCAACAAACTCGCGGCAGCCGTCCACGAGGGGGTCACCAAAGAAGAGATGGTCGGGATGCGGTTCAACACCATCGGTGTCAGCGATGGCATCTCGATGGGGACCGAAGGGATGAGCTTCTCGCTCCAGTCGCGCGACCTCATTGCCGACTCGATCGAGACCGTCACCTGCGCCCAGTGGTACGATGGCAACATCTCGATCCCGGGCTGCGACAAAAACATGCCCGGCTGCATCATCGCCATGGCCCGGTTCAATCGCCCCTCGCTGATGATCTACGGCGGCACCATCCGTGCCGGCTGCCTGGGTGAACGCAAACTCGACATCGTCTCGGCCTTCCAGGTCTACGGCGAATACATCGCCGGCAAGATCAGCGACCAGGAACGCCAGTCGGTCGTCCGCAATGCCTGCCCCGGCCCTGGGGCGTGCGGTGGCATGTACACCGCCAACACCATGGCCTCGGCGATCGAGGCGATGGGTATGTCGCTGCCGTACAGCTCGTCGATTCCCGCGGAAGACCCGCTGAAAATCGGCGAATGCCTCGCCGCCGGCAAGGCGATGAAGGCGCTGCTGAACCGCGACCTGCGCCCCCGCGACATCATGACCCGCAAGGCGTTCGAAAACGCCATGGTGTTGATCATGGCGCTCGGCGGCTCGACCAATGCCGTGCTGCACCTCATCGCCATGGCCCGGGCCGCCGGGGTGGTGCTGACCATCGACGACTTCCAGCGCGTCAGCGACCGCATCCCGTACATCGCCGATCTCAAGCCCAGCGGCAAGTACGTGATGGAAGACCTGCACTACGTGGGGGGCACTCCCGCGGTGATGAAGTACCTGCTCGAAGAGCGGCTGATCGATGGCGACTGCCTCACCGTCACGGGGAAGACCGTGGCCGAGAACCTGGCGTCGCTCGAAGGGCTCAAGCCAGGGCAGAAGATCATTCACCCCGTCAGCCAGCCGATCAAACCGACCGGCCACATCCGCATCCTTCGCGGCAACCTCGCCCCCGAGGGGTCAGTGGCGAAGATCACCGGAAAGGAAGGGCTCAAGTTCACCGGGCCGGCCAAGTGCTACAACTCGGAAGAAGAGATGCTGACCGCCCTCGAGCAGAAGAAGATCGTCAAGGGGGATGTGATCATCATCCGTTACGAAGGACCAAAGGGGGGCCCGGGCATGCCCGAGATGCTCACCCCCACCTCCGCCATCATGGGCGCGGGACTGGGAAATGACGTCGCCCTGATGACCGACGGGCGTTTCTCGGGAGGCTCGCACGGCTTCATCATCGGCCACGTTACTCCCGAAGCGCAGGGAGGGGGACCGCTGGCGCTGGTGCAGGATGGAGACCAGATCACCATCGATGCCGAGAGCTGCCGCATCGACGTCGCCGTCTCGGATGCCGAGCTCGCCCGCCGGAAAGCCGCCTACCGCGATCCTCCGTACAAGGCGACCCGCGGCACCCTCTACAAGTACATCAAGAGCGTGAAGTCGGCCTCGGAAGGGTGTGTCACCGACGAGTGACCACCGCCGGGCCCCGGCCCTCTCAAGGGGGCCACGTCAAGCATCTGTCTGCCCTTCGATTGCCCGCGAGTGTGACATGTCTGTGGAAGTGGATGTGGTGTACCAGGGGGAATTGCGTTGCAAGGCGACGCACGGCCCCTCGCAAGATCAGTTGACCACCGACGCCCCGGTCGACAACCACGGGAAGGGGGAAAGCTTCTCTCCCACCGACCTCGTGGCAACCGCCTTGGGGGCCTGCTCGCTGACGATCATGGGCATTGTGGCCGAACGCAACCAGCTCGACATCGCGGGGACCAAGGCCCACGTGGTGA
>JBKCTR010000222.1:0-9333 GCA_046318755.1 Planctomycetaceae bacterium | reverse complement strand
CCCTTCGACCGTTGGACCCAGGACGATTACTACCGCTGGGCGGCAGTCTTCGCCCGGGTCGATTACCGCATCCTCGAAAATCGCCGGACCGACAGCAATGACTCGCACGAGTTCGATGGCGAGCAACTCGTGCTGCACACCGCCAAGGGAGAGGTGACCGATCCGCGCTCGGGAAAGCCCGCTGAGCCTCGTCTCTTGGGTGGCCCCGCCATTCCCGCCCGTGCTGACCGGCTCGACGCCGCCGCGGAGTGGTTGGGGAACCCGGCCAATGACCGGTTCATCGAGGCCCAGGTGAACCGCATCTGGTTCCACCTGCTGGGTCGGGGGCTGGTCGATCCCATCGACGACTTCCGCGCCACCCATCCCCCCTCGCATCCCGGGTTGCTGCGGGAACTCGCCCGGCAATTCGTCTCTCACGGTTGCCGGTTGAAGCCCCTGGTCCGGCTGATCTGCCAGTCACGCACCTACCAGTTGTCGGCCCGGACGAACGCCAGCAATATCAACGACGAGACGGCATTTTCCCGCGCGCATCCCCAGCGTCTGGCGGCCGAAGTGCTGCTCGACGCGCTGGCCTCGGCCACCGCTGCCCCGCTGTCATTCGCCGGTTATCCGCCGGGCTACCGCGCGGGGGAACTGCCGGGGGTGCGCGGGCTGCGCGAACGGGACCGGGGTCACACGCCGCATGACCAGTTCCTCAAGATCTTCGGCAAGCCCCCCCGGCTGCAGTCGTGCGAGTGCGAACGTTCGAATGAGCCGACCCTCTCGCAGACCCTGCAGTTGGTGACTGGCGATGTGGTGGCGGGTTTGATCGAAACCTCCGATAACCGGCTGGGCACATGGCTGAAGGAAGGACGCTCCCCTTCGCACATCGTCGATGAACTCTTCTGGACCTGTCTGCAGCGCGGTCCCACCGCCGAGGAACAGGCGGGATTCACGCGGCATCTCGAAGCGAGCGCCGACCGCCGGGGGGCTCTCGAAGATCTCTGCTGGTCGCTGCTCAACTCGCGCGAATTCCAGACTCGCCGGTAGGGACCGCGTGACAGCGCCACCCGCGCCCCCCTCGGATCAATACCAAGCGCGTTTGTCGACCAGGGTGGTCGGCGGCTCTCCCTTGACGAAGCGGCGGATGTTCTCCAGCAGCGTGGCCAGGTGCCGGCGGGGAATGGCGGGGGAGGCCCCGGCGATGTGCGGCGTGAGAATGACCTGCGGCAGGTCCCACAGAGGATGCTCGGCCGGCAGCGGTTCGGTCTCGAACACGTCCAGTCCCGCCCCGGCAATCACCCCCTGCTGGAGGGCCGCAGTGAGGTCGGCCAGATCGACAATCGCCCCGCGCCCAATATTGATGAGATAGGCCGAACGCCGCATCTGTTCGAACAGCGGCCGACGGAACAGCTTTTCGGTCTGGGGGGTGTGCGGGGCGGCGATGACCACGTAATCGCTCTCGGCCAACAGGCGCGGGAGAGCAGTCAGCGGCCACACTTCGTCGATGACACCAGGCAGCGCGCGGGGCTGGGGATCGACCCCCCGTACGGTGAGGCCAAACGCCCGGGCCCGACGGGCCACTTCGGAACCGATGGCCCCGCAGCCGACGATGCCCAGCGACTGATCGGCCAGGTGGCGATGCGCGCGGTCGATGGCATTCTCGACCCCGGGGCCCGAGACAAAATCGGACCGGGCGGCCTCACCCCCCACCGGCGCCCAGCGATGCTGCATTTGCTGGCGAATGTAGAGGTGCAGATTGCGGGCGAAGCAGACCACCAGCCCCAGCACGTGATCGGCGATGACATCGCTGAACAGTCCCCGCATGTTGCTGAGCTGGCAGGGATGCGCGATGAGTTCCGGGAAGAGATAATGCTCGAGACTGGCGGTGGGAGCCTGCACCCAGCGCAGCCGCGGTGCGGCGGCCAGCAGCGGAGCCGTGATTTTTCCAAAAAACGCCGTGGCCCCCGGCATGGCTCTCAGGGCCTCGTCGGCGGTGTGGCAGTTGACCACCTCGAGCAGTGTCGCAGCCTGCTGTACGGCGGTCAGTCGGCGTTCGTCAAGCGCGGGATAGAGCACCAGGGACATGTGCGTGATGAAGGGTGAGAGTTGTGGGTTGCCGGGACTGTCAAGGCCGCGCGTGAACAGTAACTTCGAAGGAAACCGAATTCGAGCGACTGCGCTTGTCAGTTTCGTCTCTGTGCTTCAGAATGACGCCGTCAGAGGGACGAGAGATTGTTCCTCTGCGCGACACCATTCGCGCTCGTCGCTGCGTGTGCATTCTGCACAGTTCATCCCTTCCCCCCACTCGTTCTGCAAGGAATGGTTCCGATGACGCATCTCTGGCGACGCGCGAATGAGGAGTTGGCGATTGGCGACGAAGTGACGGTGCGCGTTCTGGAGGTGGGCCTGACGTTCGTGCGGCTGGGGATCACCACCCGGGGACAGCAGCCGGGCTACCGCGAAGTCGAACTGAACTGCCAGACAACCCCCTCGCCCGCCGAAGACATCGCGCATGTCGACCCGTTGCGGGAAGGTCGCCCCCGTTTTTCCTGAATCGTTCCACCGGCAATCGGGAATGACGGCTCTCGAAACGAATGCGAGCCCCCCACCCCAACGGCAGTCTCACCGCCGCACCCCAGGGCAGCTAGACCACGGGACAGCTAGACCACGGGGCAGTTCGATGGGGAAACGAAGGCACAGCGTCTTCGTGCCGTCGATTTCCACTGCCCTCGTTTTGCAGCGACCGATGAGCCTCAGCCATCGGTCCGCAATCCCGCCGCCCACCGGACACCGTTCAGCAGCAGTCTCTGGAACGCCGGCTCGGCGAAGTCGTCGATGTGCCCCAGCGAGGTGTAGAACACCCGCCCGCCGTACCTGTTGGTGTAGACCCAGGCCAGTGGCTCCACCGGGGTATCGGGAATGGTCCCCAGCAGGATCGGGGTGGCCGAGATCGCCAGGGGGCTCACCTTGTACAGCGAACCGTGTCCCTGCAACTGCGTCAGATCCACCCCGGTCAGGATCGGGTGCGGCGTCTCTCCTGTCAGACTGACCGCCACCTTGGGGCCCACGCCATGATGCCCCGTGTAATGACCTCCCAGCACATCCGGGTCAAAGGTCAGCCAGGCGGCGTGTCCTTCGGGTGGAGGGGCACCGTCCCGCAGCGAGAAGGCGTGACTGGCGGTCCGAATTCCCACCACCGGCTTCCCCGCCTCAATGAACTTCCGGATCATCCCCAACTGGGCCGCGTTGGGAACCCGCCGCCGTACACTCACCAGCAGCACGTCGGCTGTCTCCAGAGCTTCTAGCCCGGGCAGGTCGTTCCGCTCGGCATCGTTCCCGAAGAGATAGGTCGTGCGGAATTCCTTCCCCAGGTGGGCCCGGCCCCAGGCGGGCAGTGTGGTTTCGGTCTGGTATTCATCCTCGGCCATCAAGATGGCCACGTGCGGCCGTTGATCTTCCGAGAAGCGAAACTCGCGTCCCCCGAGGAAATCGCTACTGGTTGCGGTGGGGCACCAGTGTCGTTCGATATGCTCGACCACCAGATCGGTCCCGGTGCAGTGATGGACGAACGGCGCCATCCGGGGGTTGTACATGGTGTCGGTCATGTCGCGGACCAGAATCACCTCTTGCCCCTGCCGCACCATCTGGCGGATCGAAAAGGGGCGGCCCAGCACGCACATGTTGGTATGGACCCCCATCACCAGCACATGCCGGATCCCCCGCGCCTTCATCAGGTAGAACGCTTCGTTGCTGTCGGTGATCGCATCTTCGGGATGAATCTCGAGCGTGGCAATCTGCCGACTCCACGCCTTACGGTTTTTTCCCTGAGGGACGGCATCGCAACCACCGTCGCTGTCGTCGATCGGCAGCTTTCCCTCTTTGTCGGGAATGAGCTTGCACCACCGCTCGAGAGGAATGGCCGTCTCGACGGGCGGAGCCTGACGGGCCCGCTCGCGCTCGGGAGTTCCCTCATAGAAGGGCATTGTGTCGCTGGGGCAGTGGATAATCAGCGCTCCGCGGCGCCGCGCATCGGCCACCACCTCGTTCATCCGCGGGGCCATCTCGGCCACCCGTCGCGTCGCCGTGGGGCTCCAGTGCTGGTCCCACATGTCGCAGATCACCACGGCCGTTTGGGCCGCGGGCCACTCCACCGGCTGCGTGACCGTATGAAACCGACCGCTGCCCGGACTGGTTTCCACCTGGCGGCGGGCATGCAGCACAAACCGGCCCGGGGCGTCGGCCGCCTGAACCCCGGTCTGTGCCGGGACCGCGGTCAACTGGGCCACGCCGAACGCCGCACAGATCCAGACCCAAGGCCACACTCGGCCGCTTCGTCGCGACAGCATCGGAACACCCGCAGGTTTCGAGGAGAGATCGACACCTGCGGGATTCTAACCAGCCGCCGGGCTGGTCGCGATGGTTACCGCTGCACGCCGAGGTAGAAGGCAAACACCTGGGTGTTGTCGTAGTCCTGCTTGACCAGCGGAATGCCGAAGTCGAGCGCGATGGGAACCGGCCCCATCATGGGAATGGTCAGCCGCAACCCGGTACCGACCGCGACACGGAAGTTGTCGAGACTGACCTCGCTGTCGACCGTACCAAAGTCCGAGAACGCCACCACCTGGATCATGTCGTCGGCGGTGATCGGCAGCAGGTATTCCACCGAGCCCAGCGTCTGCCAGGTACCACCCGTGCGCACCCCCATCTCGCGGGGCGTCACGCCGAAGAACGCGAAGCCGCGGAAACTCTGGAAACCACCGGCGTAATACCGCTCGAAGATCGGAGTGTCTTCCCCCGCCCAGCCGACATTTCCCGTCAATGACAGGATTTGGCGATGTCCCCCCGTGGGGCGTTCATACAGGGTGAAGTACTGCTTCGCCTCGAGGTCGATCTTGGGATAGACCCATTCGCCGAAGCCCTGTTCGTAACCCAGTTCGAGGTAGTGCCCCGAGCCCGCCATGAAGGGGCTGTCGCGGGTGTCGTGCACGATGCTGCCGCGGACGGTCGACAGGAACGAATGCCCGAGGGCTTCCTGCAGTACCTGTGGCGTGGGGACAGACGGGTTCGAGACCCCCACATCTTCCAGTCGCAGAGCCACCGAGGTGGACCATTCCGAGTTGATCTGCTGGCCCACGGCCACGCGTCCACCCAGCCGCTGTTCATTCCAGTTGGGGAAGAACCGCTGGTAGTAGAACCCGCTGACCCCCAGGCTGAAATTCTGATCGAGGAAGTACGGATCGCGCCAGCTCACCAGGTACCGGCTCACCTGCGCCCCGGGGACCGCTTCGATGCGGAACTGCTGCGCCCCGCCGCGCCAGGCGGTGCCGTTGGCGATGTCGGCCCAACTGGTGGGGGGCCGGAACAGGTCGAAGTTGTTTTCTTCGAGCACGAAGGTTCCCACCACCCCCTGGTTGCTGTTGACCGCGACGCCGATGTTCAACCGGCCGGTCTGGGTGTCGCGGGCGAAGACATCGACATCGAGGTAATCGGGAGGGACATCGTCGTAGGTCGCGGGATTTCCCCCCAGAGGAGAGCCTTCCCCCAGCAGTCCCTCTTCGAGCGTTCCTTCGAACTCGGGGCTTTGTCCACGCAGAATCGGTTGGTCCAGCGACTCGGGCTGGAAGAGCGGCGGCAGTTCAAAGTGCGGGCGGGAAGCCCGGCTGCGGCGGGTTTCACCCTGCCGGACCGCCTCGTCGAACAACGTTTCGTTGGCCCGCTGGCCATTGGGCAGCACGCCGGGACGCCGTTCGCGCGTCTCGTCAAAATCATCCGCCGCCTGGAAGCGGGCTTGCCGCACGTTCGACTTCGTCTTCGCCCCAGCCGTCGCCTCCTCCAGCCCTTCGGCGGGAGCGACCACAATTTGCGGACGGTCGGGACTTCCCGGGGCGGCCCCGGCGAAGACCTGCGAGCCCGCCAAGCGCTGCTCGCCCCGCTTGATCAGATTGCGGCTCGCCATGTCGCCCGTGCGGAACGGCAACCGGTTGCGAACCACAGTCTCCTTGGTGTGGGGATGATCGCCCTGGATGTGCACCCGGATCCGCCCGATTTTCCACGGGCGATCCTCATCGATCTGGAACACCAGGTCGAGCGTCCCTTCGGCCTCCGAGAATTTCGGAGTGGGGTTCACCTGGGCGAAGATCCGCCCCAGCTCGCCGTACTGGTTGACCATCTTGTCGACGTCGGCGGTCAGTTGCCGTTCGTTGAAGAACTGCTGCTCTTTGAGCTTCATGTTCTTCGCGAGTTCCTCGGCAGGAATCACGCGGTTGCCGTCGAACTCGATCTTGTTGACCTTGTACCGCTGCCCCTCGGTGACGTGATAGACAATCTTCACGCTGGCGCGGTCGTCCGACTGCGAAATCTCCTGCCGCAGCTTCACATCGAAGAAGCCAACGCTGTGGTAATACGCCTTCAGCGAGCCAATGTCCTCCGGCAGGGTCGCCGGGTCGTACTTGCCGCCGAAGAGCCAGAGGAACCGTTTCTTCGTTTTCAGTTGGGTCTTGAGGGTGCCCGAGTCGAAGAACTCATTCCCGGCGAATTCGATGCGATCGACATGAACCTTGGGCCCCTTGTCGATCACGAAGATGATGTTGCGGTGCTCGGGCTGGACTCCCTCTACGAGGGTGACCTTGGCGTAGATGAAGCCTTTTTCCTGGTAGTAGCTCTCGATGCGGCGAGCCGCCTCCTGATTGGTGCCGACGTCAAACCCCGACCCGGTCTTCAACCCGGTCAGGTCTCCCAGGTGCTTCAGTTCGCGCTTCTTGCTGCCGGGAACCCACGAACCTTCGACCCCCTTGTACTCCACAGTCTTGACGATGGGGCGTTCCACCACCTTGAACACCAGTTCGGGGCCTTCGGGAGTCTGGCGAACTTCGTTCTCGATGCGGAAGAACCAGCGGGTCGCGTAGAGCGCCTTGACGTCATCCTTGACCTGATCGGCATCGGGCAGACGGCCCGGGCGGGTCTTGATGCGCTTGGTGATTTCGTCGGTGGCGATGGTCCGGTTCCCCTCGATGACCACGTTGGCCAACGGTTCGGAAATCTCGACCACTTCATCGCGGCCTGTCAGCGACTTGGGACGGCGGTTCGCCGGGTCTCCCGAGGCATCCCCGGGCAGATCGTCCTCCACCTCATTCGAGGGGATGGCGGTGTCCTTGATGCTCTTGGGGAGCTTGCGTTGTGGCGCGGCGGTGGCGGTGGAGCGTTCCCGGGGCGTCTCTTCAGGGACGTCTTCCGCGGACTGGGCGCGGACCGGGCCGGCACTCGCCGTCAGCCACACGGCCAACAGCAGGCACGGGGGAATCAACCGACACGCGGTCCGGGTCGGCGCAGTGCGTCGGACTCGGCGGACACCGGTCATGGGGACAATCCAGGGGAGGGAGACGTGGAGGGGATCTTCGGGACCGGGCGCAGAAGTGACTTGGTTGCCCAGTCCGGCGAATTGTGGAGGGTCGGGGTGATACAGGAATCGCAACAATCGGGCAAGACGACTTCAAGATTTGCCCGGAAATGCTGGCAAAAACCCCATTGCGCCTGCCGGCGTCCCTTACCGGTCCCCCGCAGTTTCCAACATCTGCCCAGCTTTCGATCCACCGCCAGGCACCCCGTTTCACCCGCTTGCCTCAACCCCCGCGGCGACCGCGGACACAAGGCCACCAACACACGCCAATTGTTCCGATGACACCTCTCCGTGACGCCGTCAGTACCAGCACCGGGCCCACATCACGGGGCTGTGAACACACGGGGCGGTGAACCGTCCAGGACACAGGGCCAATCGCCCCACTCACCACTCGGGACGCGGCTCCCCCCCCGCCGGAGTGGCGAGGTAGCGCAGGACCTTGGGATCGACATTCTCCGAGAGGAACTGGACCGACCCGTCCGCCATCAGGATGTTCACCCCCCCGGTGAACGGCGAGCCAAATCCGTCCGGAGACTGGTTGATACCCAACCGCAGGTCGCGCACATTCCGCGGCTGTCCCCAGGGGACAATGCGGTCCCGAATTTCCCCCGCCAGCACGGTGTTGCTGAGCCCGTCGGGAATATCTTCCACGGGCCTCAGCCGGCGGCTGCCAAGCAGCAACACGTTTCCCGCGTAGTGCGTCTCGGCCAACCGGCCGTTTGCGACCAATGGCGAGCTCAAGGCCGGATTCACATACTCGGGAATCGGCGTGCAGAGCGCAGAGAAATTGACCTCATGCTTCCACGGACGGTCCAGGTCGATACGCAGGGCCAACGCTTCGTACCCGAGCAACGGCAGCAGTGTCGTTTGCCAGCCATGCAGCGGCTGCCCGGCGTCGTTCCCAATTGCCCCCACCGGCAGAGCGCCGTCGCGATCCGTCAGGTTCGAGACCGCCAGGCCAATCTGCTGCAGATGGTTCTTCGAGACCGTCCGGGAAACAAATTCGGGGGGCCTCGTCAACGGCTCGGAACTGGTCAGCAGCCACAGGGCCTGATGGGCGACACCGGTCAGGGCGATGCCGGCGGCAAACGCGGTGACGATCAAACCGGCGATCGACAGTGTCCAGCGCCAGGGCCAGACCGTGCGCCCCCCCTCGGACGACTCCGCCTGACGGGCTGCCGTGAACCACTGGGCGAACCAATGCAGTCCGGCGACAAACCCTCCCCCCCAGACCAAGGCCGAAATCACCCCCACCCATGAAACCGAGATTTTCCCCAAGACCCGGGAGAGATACGACGCCCAGCCGCCGATCAGCTTCCAACACACTTCAGCGGGCAATCCCAAACCGATGGCTGGTGCCACAAGACAGAACAGACACAGGACAATCCCCAGTCCGACCACCCACGACTTGTTTCGGGGGGCTGCGTTTGGAGTCATGGGTCACCCGGGTCGAGAAAAGGACCTTCCCCGATTTGCGACGGCTTCTTGGGGCCCCGAGACCGATTCGAAATCTCCGCAATCTTTCCCGAAGACAGCAGCGCCAACCGCGAATCGTCATAGACCAACGGCTCAAACACCAAGATCTGCTTCTCGTTTGACTCTCCCGAAGCAACCCCGTAGACATAGCGGGCTCCGGGCCGCTCGGGCAGCGGAAACCGGCTGGACCAGCTCTGCTCGAACTCGTCTGCGCTGGGATAGGTCTGGTCGTGCTCGGCGAAGTAGCGTGACATCTCGGCGAATAATGCCTGCAGTGATTCGCTCCGCAACTGCCGCAGCCGTTTCGCGTCCGACAGCGACGGGTCCGGCTCCCAGGCTGCGGACGGCTGCGCCTCGACCGCGCCCGGCAGAGCATAAGTCAGCCCCTCTTTCCGCCAGGCCCCGGGGGTCAACAGTTCCCGCGCCCCCGAGATCATCGTCAACACCAGCAGGCACAGCAGCCCCCACACCAGGGTCAA
>JBKCTR010000221.1:0-7066 GCA_046318755.1 Planctomycetaceae bacterium | reverse complement strand
GGCAGCGGCGGAAGAGGCGCGGGACTATCGGCGGGCCCGGTTTTTCCTGAACCGGGGCCGGGCGCTGTTTCCCGAGCATCCCGTCGTGACCGAATGGTCCGACAAGCTGGCCCAGCAGGCGCGCGACCTTGTGCAGCAGGCGCTGGCGGCCGACAAGGGGGGAGACCGGCGGAAAGCCTGTGACCTGGTGGAACAGGCGGCCCGGGTCTGGCCCGCGCTGCAGGAACTGACCTCTCCCTACAACCGGATCTGGAACCGCTGGCAACGGCTGCGCACCGGGGTGGTGGAACTGGCTCGTCCGCAGGAACAACCGACCTCGCTGCTGGCGAGCCAGGCCGATCTGCGGCAACAGCAACTGGTCACGATGCCGCTCTTTCAACCCACTGTGCGGGACGACCGTATTGTCCGGTTCCGATCGCGGTTTCTGACCGATTGGGAGCCGCGTGACCTTGGGCATTCGCTGCAACTGCGGCTTCGTTCGTGGCAGTCTCCCGTCGATTCGCAGCCCCTGCTGACCGCCTTTGATTTTTCGCGGATGCTGGCCGACCGGATGTTTCCTGGGGGGCCGCTCTACGACGCCCGGCTGGCGGCGATGATCGACCGCGTGGAAATTCGCGGTCCGTTCGAGGTGCAGGTTGAATTGGCGCAGGTCCCGCTGCGTCCCGAAGTGCTGTTGTCGATCCCGGTGCAGACGTATGCCCAGGATGCTGTCCCGGAGGACTCGCAGAAGACCCCCTCTCTGGGAGCCGGCAGCAATCTCTATCCCTTCCTGCCGGAGACCAGTTCGGTCGATCAGCGGACGTACCGCCGCTCGGTCCTGCAGGGAGATGGCCTGCCCGATTATCAATTGGCCGAGGTCATCGAGCGGCGTTTTCCGAACTACGAACTGGCCCTCCAGTCGCTGCTGCGGGGGGAACTGACCATGCTCCCCCGGATTCCGGTCTGGATGACCCGGGATCTCGAGCCCCGCAAAGAGTTCTTCACCCAGCCGTACGCCCTGCCGACCACTCACCTGTTGTTGATGAACCACCGCCGGCCGGTATTGAAACTGCGTTCATTCCGCAGAGCTCTGGTGTACGCCATCGATCGGGCGAAGATCCTCGAGGAAGTGTACCTCAAGGAGGCTCCCGGAGACCTCGGACGGCTGACCTCGGCCCCCTGGGCCACGAAGAGTTACGCCACCTCGCCGTTTGTGTCACCGCACCAGTACGACAGTTCGCTGGCCTTTTCGCTGGCGCACACGGCCGGGCGTGAATTGAAGACGGAGCTGCCGAAGTTGAAACTGGTCTGCTCGAGCGATCCCGAGCACGTGGCGGCCTGTCAGGCGATTGCGGCCGCCTGGAAACGGATCAAAGTCGAGACGGAACTGGTCATTCTGGGTCCCGGCGATCCCGCTCCCGATCCCGTCAGCGATGACTGGGATCTGGTCTATCGGACCGAGACATTGGCGGAGCCGGCGTTTGAACTGGCCCACCTGCTCAACCTGAGCCCCTCCACCAGTGTCGACAATTACCGGCACCTGGCGGCGTGGCTGCGACGTGACCTGCTGGATCTGGATCGGGCGGGGGATTGGAACAGTGCCACTCAAATTCTGCATCGGTTGCACCGTCAACTGTGGGCTGAGGTGGAATTGATCCCACTTTGGGAGATCGACGATCGTTTTGTGTGTCGGCGAAACGTGCGCAACATGCCCGACCGGCCTCTGCGGCCCTATCAGGGAATCGACCGCTGGAAAATCGAGCCCTTTTACGCACGGGAGACTTCGCCATGAGGCGTCTCTGGGCCCTGTTGGGGTGTCTCGCGCTCGGTGTGCTGTTGGCGGTGCGGTTGCCCGCTCAATCTGAGGGGCCTCGTGCCGAGGCACCGAACTCACCACCGGCTGCCGAGGCAGCGCCGCCCACCGCGCGGAACACGCCTCCGTCTGGTGAGACAGCCAGCACTTCCGCGGGGAATGTCGCGAACCCATCGGGACCCGCGACCGTCCCCTCGAGTGGAACAGCGACTTCACCAGCTGCGGGTTCCGCCACTGCAACGTCCCCCCCGGCCAATCCCCCCACGGAACTGTGGCCCTACCGCGTGCGGGTCGATGCCGCCCTGGATTTGGGACTCGACAATGCTCCTGGTCCCAGACAATCGCTGCGTGAGGAAATCCGGCAGCGGCTGCATGGACAGATCGGTGGTTTTTGGGAGCTGGAATTTCCGGATGAACTTCAGTCCGAACTGGCGTCGCCCGCGGATCTGCCCCGCCGGACGGAAGGGTTTTTCGCACCGCATCTGAATGGACCGAATGACAAGATCTTCTCGCTGGGAGTTTCGCGACAGGGAAATCGGTGGATTCTGCAGGCCCGTGAATGGGATGGAACACTCCGGCTGTTGGGCCCGGTGATTCAGCGTGAGACCTTCGAACGCCGCGAGGTGGCCGCACTGGCCGTCGAGACGCTGCGGGCCGCATTCCGCCCCCTCACCCAGATCGAACAGACCAAGGCGGGAGAGATCACCCTGCGGGGCCGGGCTGCCCGGATCCCACCACATGATCCCGCCTGGAATCCACTCCGCAACGGTGGGGTGTTCGAGCCCTATTACCGGTACCTCAACAAGGAACGGCAAGTCGACAAGATCCAACGGATTCCCTGGACCTACCTCGTGTGCGGCGAGCCGGTGGCAGGCGAAGGGATCGCCCCCGGTCAGGCCATCTCCGGCCTGCGGACGGCGATTTCGGCCCGACGCCGGCGGATCGAGGCGGTCGCCCTGGGAGCCCCCCTGACCGACATCCCAACAGTGGTCCGACTGACGACCCGGCCCCCCAACCGCAAGCCGATCGCGGGAGTCGAAATTTTCGTTCGCAAGGAGCGCAACACTCCGCCCGTCCCAGAGGGGCAGTCTCCCCCCCCACCCCTGACGCGGCTGGTCAGCGACCGGCGGGGGGAGTTGACCATGCCGCCCGGTTTGGTCCCCCCGGGTACGCCGGTCTGGCTGTTCATTTACAGCGGTTCCCAGACGCTGGCCCGCGTTCCGTTTATGCCGGGGATGCGCCCACGAGAAGAATTGGAGCTGGCCGACGATTCCCTGCGACTGCAGGTCGAGGGAGACATCGCATTGCTGCAGGCGCGACTGGTTGACCAGGCCGCCCAGCGGGCCGTGATGCTGGCTTTGGCCCGCAAGCGGGCTGGAGAGAAAAACTTCACCGAGGCGTCCCAGATTCTGCGTTCGGTCAGTGACACCTTTCAGCCGGCCGGGATGTTGGCCGACCTCAACACGATTCGATCCCCGGCCCTCAAGACGGCCCGGGAGACGCGCGATCGCCAGACCGAGTCCCGGGTCAAGAAGCTCTGTGATGACACCGCCGAGATCATCAACGCACACTTCGGACCCGAGAAAATCAATGAGCTGCGCGATGAATTCGCCGAGTTGAAAGAGGTGGCGAACGATGAGGCACGGGATGCCGCTGACGCCGCCAAGGTGCCGGGCAAGAAAACGCCGCCACGACGGAAACTTCCTGCTCCTGGCCAACCCGCGGCTCCGCCCGCCGAGACTCCCCCAGCGGAAGACACCAAGGCGGCAGAGGATTCGTTCGGGCAGGAGTAACGCAGGTCACATTCTCTGATGGCAGGATTTGTCCGAAGGGACTGAAAGCCCGCAGGCCCACCCTCTGCGGAGCCCACCTTGGCGACACTCCACCGTGGGTTTCAGCCGGTGGGGTGGATTGCCCGGCGGGCTGCATGGAATGCCCCGAAGGGGCACATCCCGTTGTGAGCGAGCCCGGTTCCCCACCCCGCTCAGTTCCGATTTCGCAGAGGGCCTTGCGCCGATCCGGGCCAAGTCAGCAGCCCGGCAAACGGTTCACCGCTCGATCTTCACTTCCGAGCCGACCACCAGGAAGTCATACAGCTCGGCCACATCTTCGTTTTTCATCCGGATACAGCCCTTCGACTCGGCTTTGCCAATCGAATCGGGCTCATTGGTCCCGTGGATCCCGAAACTGTCACCAATATCGATCCAGTGTTCCCCCAGCGGGTTCTCGGGATCATCGTGGCGAATGACGCCGTCGGGTCCATAGTAGGTCGGGTCGACCTGCTTGTTCTTGACCAGAAAGGTGCCCACAGGGCTGGCACCGTCTTTGCCCACGCCCACCTTGTAGTGCTTGACATAGCTGCCATCGAGGTGCAGCACCAGTTCAAACCGGCTCAGCGAAACCCGCACACCAAAGGGACCCTGCATCACCTTGAGCTTCTGCCCCTCGCGAATCCTGGAGGGGGCGACCCGATTCAGCTTGGCGAGGTATTCCCAGGACAACTTGTACTTCTTGCCAATGGACCGCAACTGGTCACCAGCCTGGACCACGTAGGGTTCGTGAAAACTCGGCTGCGGGGCGAAGTAGAGGGACTGCGACAGCTTGTTCAACCGCGACTGGATGGCCCCGCGTTCACGGGGCTGGGAGAAAAAAAGCCGCGACAACTCCCGCTGCGCCTCGACGTAGTCGTTGGCCGCAATCAGGTCGTCAATGGCGGCCAGATCGGCGCTCTCGTCGGCCGGCACGCTGTTCGCCACCTGACGGGCGCGGGGGGCGGCGTCGCGGGACGCTCCCGAACGGCGGCGGTCGACCGCCGGATCCGCCTTGGCAGGCTCGTCTTCGGACGGCTCTTCTGGGGGGGAAGCGACCCGACGGGAGGGACGAATCGAAGTCCGGGGAGCCGGAGTTTCCTCGACCAGATCCTCCTGTTCGGTGACCTCTTCCGCCTGTTCGTCCTGCGATGGAGCCGGTTCGGCGGTCTCTTCTTCGTAGCTGGCGCGGGTTACGGATTCATCTTCCGAGGATTCGTTCCACAGCCCGGCGGCATCTTCGGCAGACTCTTCCTCGGTCAACTCAGGTTCGTACTGGGCGTCGGCCACCTCCGGGGGGAGCTCGACCTCTTCCTCAGTCTCGGAATCCTCGGGAGCGACCGCCGCAGGACGTGCGGGAACGAACTTTCCGACAAGGGGCCAGGTGGAAACGTCGATCCAACCCAGGTTGGACGCGAGGAATCCGGCGGCGCCAACAGCGACCACGAGTGCCGCCTTGGTCCAGATGGTTGACGGGTTGGCCGAAGGGGCCATGAGATTGTTCCTCCCTGAACAGTCGTGAAAACACCCGGAACGGTGATTGCTTCGGCTTATAGCAGGCGAGCCCCAGCTTGCCTACCCGAACTTGCCCACCTTGAGCCGGTTCAGCACTCCCCCCCAATCCCCGGGGGGATCCAGAAACAGGTCGCGGCAAAACTCGCGAACCCCCTGCTGCTCCCCGGGCGCGGGAAGGTAGTCGATCTTGCTGGTGCCATCGATCCTGGCCCACATGCAGCCGGCGAGGTGGGGAAGGGTTCGGTTCACGATCGTGGCCGGGGCCAGAATGGGATGGAACCGGCCCTCCTCGAGCCCGGCAAGATAACCGTGCCAGAACTGCCGGCTCAGTTCGGCGGCCTGTTCGAACCGGTTCCGGTGCAGCACGGTCTTCAACAGCAGGTGACTGAGGAAGAATCCCAGATCAAACGCGGGGTCGCCCCAATGCACGGTCTCGAAATCGACCAGCACCACCCCCTGGTCCGTCAGCAACACATTCTTGGGGCTGAAGTCGCCATGGACGAGGCAGATCTGGGTGGCGAACATCTCCCCAAGCATCTGCTCCAGGGGGCGCTGGACTTCGGGAGCCGCCTGGAGAACCCGGCGATAAAACGGTTCGACCCGGAGTTCAACAAAGACGTGGCGGTCGGCAAATGGTGTGCATAGATCGGGCCGCTGGGCGGTCTGAGTGTGCAGACGGGCCAAATCCTCGCCGAGGCCCCGGGCGACGGAGGCGTCGAGATCTCCCCCCAACAGCGACTGTTTCCAAACCGTGTGTCGGGCTGGGGCTGCTTCCATAGTGAACAAATAGTTTCCCCGATCCTCGCGCAGTACCCTTGGAATCCTCCCGGCGGGCAAGAGGGGCTGCAGGACCCGCCGGGCGTCGGCATCGCGCCAAATGCGGTCCAGGCGTCTGAACCACGGGTCCTTGGTTCGCAACTGTTCCCGCGATTGCTTGAGCACGAAATGCGGTTGTCCGAGCGGTTCCACCCGCAACACGACATTGGAGACCCCCCAGGCCAGTGGGAGCACGACTGCCGGGACGTCGGGAGCGATCCAGCCAACCGAACGGAGCCAGTCCAGGGCAGTCTGGGGATCCAGGGGAATCATGGGCACCGAACCGGGACGGGGAGTAGGAGGGCGGGGTGGGGACCGGCACAGCGGTGCCTCGGAAAGGGAATCCGTGGCCTCCTCCGGGGGAAGCGTCTCGCAGGCCGGTTACCAAGGGCACAGGATCCACGAATCGATTGTAAGATCGCTGCCGCTTGTGCGGAATATGGCGGGGAAATGCAGCAGGACCGCGGCTGACAATCGCGCGGGGTCCCGAGCTGCAGGCAGGGGCAAAAACCCGCAGTCCCCGCAGATTTTCTATTTGCACCCCCGGAGTCAAGTGCGATACAGTGGACCAAGCGACGAGGGAGGCGCGGCGGCTCCCCCCACGTGCTCTCTGCGCTTCAACTCGTTGTGGCCCGTGACTGCGCTGTGGATTGCAGTCTCCATGAAAGGTGTTTTGCCATGCTTCGTTTGGGACTTTCAGGATTTGCCCGCCGCCTGACTCTGGTTGCGGGTTGCGCTGCCATCGCCCTCTCGGTCGGTTTGACCGGAGCAGTCAAACGCCCCATCAAGAAACTGGGGTATGATCCTTCGGCACGTTCCGTCGAACTGTTCGAGGGACTCGACGCGGGTGAGCTCGAAGCCACCGTTATCATGAAGAATCCGTTCGAAGGGAACGTGTTCCTCGAGAACAAGTCGGATCAGCCAATCACCGTCAAGCTGCCGCAGTCCGTTGCCACGGTCCACGTGCTCAAGCAGATGGGCATGGGTGGAATGGGTGGCGGCGGGATGGGGGGCGGTGGGATGGGTGGCATGGGCGGGGGCGGGATGGGGGGCGGGGGGCGGGCCGGCGGCGGGGGGGTGGTCGGGCTGGGGGGGGGCGCGCTGGGGGGGGTGGGCGGGGGCGGGATGGGGGGGG
>JBKCTR010000220.1:0-11288 GCA_046318755.1 Planctomycetaceae bacterium | reverse complement strand
GTCAAGAAGACGCGCATGGCATCCACGGGAATCGTTTTGGTCACCGCCACCAGCCGGACGGAATCCGCGGGACGGCCCACCCGCTCGCAGGCCGACTGCTTGCGCCGCCGGACGTGCGACAGGTTGGTGGTAAGTTGGGCGAGACGGGGATCGGCACAGTTCATGGAATCGAGGGGGAATTTGAGTCCGCAGTGTAGAACCGGCTGCCACGGCGTCGCGAGGGGGGGGGAAGGCCGCGGCCAGCGGGCCCGTTCGTGAACGGAACTGTCACAGTCTGGATGGAGGAGGGGGGGAGGGGAGTCGCGGAAGATATCCCAGCACAGCCGACTCAAATCGGATCCGACGGTCTTCTTCGAGGCGCAGGCGGGAGAGGGTCTGGTCCATCCCTTTTTCCGCGGTTTCCCAAGAGCGTCGGCTGGCGTCGTCCCACGAGAGCAGTACCATCACGAGGCTCTTCGACTCGGGAAGCGTGCGGTAGAACTTGTGCAGCTCGGCGGCGAACCGGTCGGCCGAGTCGGTCCGCAGGCGGGTTTCCATGTCTCCCGAGCGGATGTGGCAAATGCCATCTTCCTCGACATGCAACTGCCACAGGTCGCAACGTTTTTCCAATTCGGCGAAGGTGAGGATCTGCCGCAATCCCTCAATCCCCCGGCTGTCGCGGATGCGGGAAAGCGCCTGCCGGATCCGGTTTTGCTCATCCGTCGTACGGGTGGTCAGCAGTTCCGCCAACGCCGGCTCGTCGATGTCGAACAACTGGCCCACCAGGCTGGCGAGGTGATCGAACTGGCGTTGCTCGAGCTGCAGCCGTTCTTCCGCCGCCATTCGGGCGACCGACTGCTCGCGGGCACTGGCAGTTTCCCGGGCCCGTTCCGCCCGTACCTTCGCCTGCAGATCGAAGTATTGCGCGAAAATGATGATGATCAGCAGGTCGAAGAGCGAGACGAGCTGAAAGGTGAGGCGACGAGCGGGCAGGCTCATGGCTCTCCCCTCGACAGGGCGAGGCGACGCTTGACACGAGCGACGGCGGCGGCCGTTTCCGATCGCAGCTCATTGAGCCGGAGGAATGAGGGCTCGACGAGGCTGTTGAGCAACATCAACACGACGGCCACCACCAGGCCCGCACAGGTGGACCAGATGGCCTGCCCGAAGCGTTCGACGATCTTCCCGGCCGTCGCGTCGCTTCCTTCGAGAACCACCAGACCGATGGCGAGAATGGTGCCGAGGATCCCCAGCAGCGGGTAGGCCTCGATCATTGACCGGCAGACGTTGTAGCAGGTCTCAAACCGCAGCGAAGAGAAGTACCGGCGTTTCTCGTCGAGGATGGCGATGCGTTGCCAGAGAGTGACCTGTTCTTCGCGGCGTTCAGGGGTTTCGAGGACGTCGGCGACGTCGGCGAGAAAGGCATCGATCTGGTCGAGGGGATGGCTGGCGCGGTCGAGGACACTGCGGTGACGGATCCCGCGGGTGAAATCATCGAGGGCCGATGAGATTTTCGACCGGCTATGGCGGTACCAGAGCCACAGCAGTACGAAGCAGAACAGGTGCACCACCCCCGCGACGGCAATGACCGCGGTGGACGATGCGGAGAGAAGTTCCAGCAGGGGCTTCATTCCGGAATGCTATCTTCTGCCGGGTCGATTGGGGAGATTGAACCGCCGGCTGGAACTGGGCCCTGTTTCCGCACCGCCTCAGGCGGGGGGGCTCCTTGACAGTCCGGAGGGGCACCCATAGCATCGCACGGCATGGGAAGAGACGGTTTTTGTCGAACGCGCTCGTGTTCCCGTCGCTGTCCCGGGACACGCCCAGTTTGAGGGGCTGCAATGGTCTGTCATCGACCGCGATTGTCAATCGCAGTGGTACTGGGGATCGCCCTGTGCTGGTCGGGTGCAAGCCCAGGCCCGGCGCGGGCTGCGAGTGAAGAGCAGATCAAGACCTCGATTGCCCGGGCGATCGCCTATATCAAGTCCCGGATTGGCAGCCAGGCGGGGGGTCAGTTGGCCCTCTCAACACTCGCGCTGCTGAAAGCCGAAGTCCCTCCCACCGATCCCGAGGTGGCGAATGCTCTCAACCGACTGACCGGCCATTTCCGGAATGGGGTCTACTCACCGGTGGATCATCACCGCTATGAGGCGGGTGTCACTCTGATGGCGTTCGGCTCGGCCGATCCGGTGAGGTACAAGGCCCAGATTGAAGCGATCACGGCCTATATTCTGGAGGCGCAGGAAGCCCACGGCGGTTGGTTTTACCCACCCGGCCAGCATGGTGTGGCGGGGGGGGTGCAGCACGGTGATACCAGTATTTCACAATACACGATGCTGGGGCTGTGGGAGGCCTCCCGGGCGGGGGTCAATATCCCCAAGAAAGCCTGGGATCGCGCCGCCGCCTGGCATCTGCAGACGCAGTTGCGGGATGGCAGCTTTACCTATCACCCCAGTCCGACGTCGGCCAATCCGTTTGGCACCCACTCGATGGCGGTGGCGGGCACATCGAGCCTGCTGTTGGCCCGGATGATGCTCTACCCCGAAGCGAATGACCTGCCGACGGAAGAAGTGGAAGAGACTCCGCAGACAGCCGAGGCCAAAGCCGCCAAAAAGAAAAAATCGACCGCGGTCAAGTACGGAATCCTGAATCCCGCGCCGGATGACGAGAAGGAGCCGGAACCGGGAGCAGCCGCTGAGCCCACCAAGCCGAAGATCCTGCAGGGGGATGATTCGGGCTACAAACCGGCAGCGCGGCTGCAATCCATCTCGAATGGGGCGGCCCGTGGTCTGAAATGGCTGGCGGCCAACTACAAGGTCAACCTGCAGAGCGGTCAGGGAGGCATCCTGGGGCAGCAGTGGAATGCCTACTATCTGTACGGGCTGGAGCGCATGGCCGCGTTGACGGGGCTGGTGGAGATTGCCGGCCGCGACTGGTACCAGGATGGCTGCGACTACCTGCTGACCATGCAGATGACCGAGGGGGGCTGGAACATGGATCAGGCGGGAGATGCCGCCGACACCTGTTTCGCCCTGATGTTCATGGTCAAAGCAACCGAGAAGACAATCAAGAAGACTCCCCGCGCCCCCCGGAAGCAGAAACTGGGCGGAGGGGTGCTGGTGGGGGCCCGTGGTCTGCCCGACGACCTGTCGAAGCTGCAGGTGGGCCAGGTGGGGCTGAAGCCTCGAAAGGTCAAGGGGGCGGTCGACGAACTGCTGGGGGAACTGGAAAAGCTGGATCCCACCCAGATCGAGGCGGTGCAGGAGGCGATTGTCGACACGGTGGTCAGCGAGGATCCGGAAGCGCTGGTGGGGCAGCAGGAGCGGCTTCAGAATCTCTCCCGCGACCGGCGGGTTGAAGTCCGGCGTACGGCAACCTGGGCCCTGGGAAGAACCAATAACCTGGCATCGATTCCTTACCTGCTTGAACGACTCGAAGATGTCGACTTGTCGGTGATCATCGAAGCCCGGAATGCCCTGCGTTTCATGACCCGCAAGCCGAATTTCCTCGAGCTTTCGGAAACCCCCACTCCGGAAGAACTGGGAGCCGTTTCGCGGGAAGCCCGCAAGTGGTACCTCTCGGTTCGGCCCTATTCCGAGCGGGATGACCTGCAGGATCTGCGGGAGAAGCTTCCATGAGTGTCGCCCCTCCCAAATCCGCTCCGGCGGACTCCGCGGCGAAGACCAAGGCAGGAACCAAACCCGCCATTCATCGCCCTTACATGAAGACCACCTCGTACGAGACGGTCAGTTCGGGGCTGATTTCATTCCTGGGGGCCCTGGGCCTGCTGGTGATGTTTCTCGCGGTGGCCTGGTTCTCGGTGCAGCGTCCTGTGATGCGCGACCCGGTCATCATCGAACTGGTGGAGGATCCCGGGGGCTCGGAAGACGGGGCTCCCGATGAGACCCTGCGGGTGGACGCACCGCTTCCCGAAGTGGCCGACGCCACCCCTGCCGAGGTGGAGGCCGAGGAACGACAGGTCGAACAGTCGTTTGAAAGCGTGCTGGAATTGGCCGAGCAGGCGGTTACCCAGACCGAAGCGCAATTCGACAGTGGGGTGCAGAACACCGGGAAACCCGGCAGTGCATCGGGAACCGGGCGGCGGCCCCTCGGACGGGGCAATGGCAAGGGGGGATTTCCCCGGGAAGACCGCTGGTACGTGCGATTCTCGACACTGGGGAGCATTGAAGAATATGCGAAGCAGCTCGATTTCTTCGGAATCGAGTTGGGGGCTGTCTTGAATGGCAAACTGACCTACATCTCGCAGTTGTCGAACGCCCGCCCCGCCGTCCGGACCGCCTCGGGCGGCAAGGACGAAACCCGGCTGTATTTCACCTGGCAGGGAGGCAACCGGAAACAGGCCGACGTGCAGTTGTTCCGCAAGGCGGGGCTCGACATCGGCAACGCCCCCATTCTGCACTTCTATCCCAAGAAGACCGAAGACCTGCTGGCCACGCTGGAATTCCGCTACAAGAACCGGAAGGCCAGCGAGATCCGCCGGACATTTTTCGAAGTCCAGCAGTCACGGGCGGGTTACGAGTTCGAGGTGGTTCGTCAAACCTACCTGAAGTAAACCCCCAGGCGTCTGTTCCCGCGTCCCCAGAGACTGTCCCCCCCGGTTGGCCGCTTCCCGAATCTTCACCGCCCCAAACTTCACCGAGACCCCGCAGTTCCCCCATGGATCTCCAGCAAGGCATTCAGTACCTCATCGACTTCGCCAACAACTCGGTCTACCCCGCCCAGGGGTTCCTGGCGTTGTATGGTGTCTACCAGGTGATCCTGGTTCTGCGCCGGCTGAAGTCGAAGATGTTCAAGACCGGCAAGGCGGCTGATGAATTTCTCGAACAGGTTCATCAGGAATTGCGCAAGGGGAACTCCGACGGCGTTGCAGCCCTCTGCGACACCCCGGCGTACTGGAGCAAGGCGGTTCCCCAACTGATCATGGTGGCCCTGGGAAACCAGGACCGCGACATCAGTTCCATCCGCCGCCTGTTGACCGAGAGCTTCGACCGGGAAGTGCTGTCGGACCTGCAGTACCGCATCTCGTGGATCAACACCGTCATCAAGTCGGAACCGATGTTGGGGCTGCTGGGAACAGTGCTCGGGATGATCGCGGCGTTCGGCAAGATCGCCGCCGCCACCCAGACCGGCGTCGATCCCAAGCAGCTGGCCGACGACATCAGCTTTGCCCTCGTGACAACCGCCGTCGGGCTGCTGGTGTCGATTCCCCTGATTCTGGCCCTCTCTTTCATCCAGGTGCGGATGGGACGGCTGCTCGACCATGTCCAGCAATACACGGGGATCTTCCTCGAAGAGTTCGAATCGACCCGTCAGCCCCCCGAGGGAAGGGGTTGATCGATGGGCCTGTTTGATGAAGGCGAGGGAGGGTTTGGCGGTGCGAAGAAACCGCTGGCCGACGGGGAAATGGACATTACCCCGATGATCGACTGCGTCTTCCAACTGCTGATCTTCTTCATGGTCGCCTCGAACATGACCGGTCAGCAGGAAGCCAACCTCCCGTTCGCGAAGCACGGAGTGGGGGTCGAGACCAACAAGTCGGTGGTGATCTCGGTCCTGGCGACTCCTGGTGGGGGCAAGCCGCGGATGTTTCTCGATCCCGACCTGACCAACCCGGTGGAGATGCCGGCGATTCAGGCGGCCGTCCGGCAGGCAATCAACGAAGGCCGGCCGGATGTGGTGATCAAGGGGGAGCGCGGGTTGACCCATGGGGCGGTGCAGGAAGTGGCCCGCGGAGTCAACGAGGTGGAGGGAGTGCGATTTTTCGTCGGCGTGAAAGACCGCTGATACGACAGGAGCCGTCTGGGTCTCATGGCCATCCGAGTTCAGTGTAACGCCTGTGGAGGGAAGCTCGACGTCGGGCAGAAGTATGCCGGCCGCTCGGTGGAGTGCCCGGCGTGCGGAGCCAGCGTCCGGGTGCCGACAGCCTCGGGCGAGACAGGCCCGTCCAAAGCCCATACCCTTCCCCGGCGGGAACCGGGCCTGGCTGCCGAGGAGGTGCCAGACCCCGCCGAATTCGAGCAGCCCGTGTCGCGACCGGCGTTGCCCGAGTCGACCGCCGAGGCCACGGTTCCGGCAGCCCCAGCCGCTCCTCCCCCGCCTCGTGCCCCGCGGGTCGACGTGGGGGGGTTCAACATGGGGAAAAAGCGTCCGGTCGACCAGGAGGAAATGGACTTGACCCCCATGGTCGACATGACGTTCTTGCTGCTGATTTTCTTCATGATCACCGCGTCGTTCAGCGTGCAAAAGTCGATGCAGGTTCCACCTCCCACGTCCGACAAAAAGGGGGCGGCGCAGGAGATTCAGTCGATCGACGACATTGCCGATTCCTCCATCACCGTGCGGATCGACGACCGGAATGTGATCTACATCGAAGACGAACCGCTGCCTGGCTCGCAACGGTTGAGTGATGCCCTGTTGCAGAAATTCAACGCCCAGCGGAACGAACTGCTGCTGTCGGCCGATGAAGGGGCCCTGCACGATACGGTGATTGCCGTGATCGATGCGGCCAACGAAATTGGCGTGCAGAAGATCCGCCTGGTGGCCGCCTCCAAGGATTGACCTCTCGAGAACCCGTTCCAACCATGGCTCACCTGGAAATCCGTCCCCGCTCTGGCACGACCGATGTTCGGTCGCTCGACCGGAAGTCGCCGGTGACGATCGGCTCCTCGGCGGCTGCCGATGTGCAGTTGTCGGCACAGGGAGTGCAGGCCATCGAATGCCGCATCCTCTGGAATGGCAGCGCCTATCAACTGACGGCCGTCAACCCGGACGGGGTCAACCTCAACGGGACGTCGGCCCGCAAGAGTGTGCTGTCGGATGGGGACCGTCTGCGGATCGCCGACACCGAATTTGTGTTCGTCGACTCGGACGGGGACCTTCCTCTTCAGGGAAAGAAACCGGCGGTTGACGAGGTCCGTCTGAAACTGGAAGACGAGCCAATCGGCCGGCCCGGCCAGCGTCCTTCAACCTCCCGCCCGGCCGACGAACGGTCCGGGGGAAAATCGGCTCGCGGGGGCGACAGCCCGGATGACGTCTTCGAGGTCAAGGCTCCCGCCGCGGAACCACATGGAGGCCGCCGTTCGGATGATGACCGGCGTGGTTCGCGGTCGAAGGGGGCCCGCGACACAGACGACGCAGACGATGGCCGTCCCTATGGAGTGGCTGGCGGAGCGGGGGTCAATCCGCTTGCCGAAGCCCTGGCCGACGACCTTGCGGAAACGAAAAAAGAGCGTCCCATGCTGGCTCGTGGGGGGGGAATCGTTGGTGCGGAGCCCGCACCGCCCCCCTCCCTGAAAGAATCGGCCAAGTCCTTTTTGCGACCGCCGCCGCGACGACCGGGTGAGCAGGACCTGACCAAGTCGCCCCTGGTGGTGGGGATGACCATCGGAGCGGCGGTGTTGGCCCTGACCGCCGGTACGTTGTGGTTTGTGCTGGCCCGCGAATTCATGAACCGCAAGTTCGAGACGGCCCAGAAGGCGCTTGAATCGGGCCAGTTTGCCCAGGCGATTGATGGCTTCACCAAGTTCGCCGCCGAGTACCCCAAGACCGACCAGGCGAAACAGGCCAAGGTCAACATCGGGAAAGCCCGCGTGGAGCAGGCACTGTCGGGTGCGATTCCGGACTGGGAGAACGGCCTCAAAACGCTGAACGACTTTGTGGCCGAGTATCGCGACTCGGACGATTTCCGACCGGGAGACTCGCTGCTGCGGACCTTTGCCCGACAGGCAGCCGACAAGATCGCCCTGGGGGCCGCCAAAACCGCCGAGACCACCAAACGCCGTCCCCTCCTGGCGACCTCGACAGACGACCGGCAACTGCTCGACATCCTGAGTCCTCCGGACAACAAGCCCGAAGAACAGCTCGCGGCCATTGCGGCCGCTCTCAAGTCGGCCGAAGCCGCCATCCTGCAGCAGGAGACGTTCGACGCAGCCCTCGCCAAGATGAAAGGGGCGCTCGAAACCGGCAAGCCACTCGAGGCCCTGCAAACGTACGGCCGGCTGCTCGACCGCTACGCGGTTGCCGAGAAAGACCGCACGATCCAGACGCAGTTGAAGGCCGCACTGGAAGCCGAAAAATCGGCCACAGCCCGCCACGAGAACCCCCAGGTCGAGTCCCAGGTCAGTGCCTCCCCTGCCGATCTGGTGACCGTGGGGTTCACCCGCCGGCAACGGGTGCGGACCGACGTGACGTCGGTTGGCACCACGGCGGCGGCTGTGTCTGAAGGGGCTTTGTTCGCCTGTGATGCGGTCACGGGCGAAGTGCTCTGGCGGCGATCGGTCGGATTGGCGACTCCCTTCGCCCCCATGGCCGTGCAGTCCAAACAGGCGGGCTACTTGGCTTGGGACTCGGCCAGAAGACAATTGATCTGCCTGCAAGAGCGTACTGGTGAGCCAATCTGGGCAACGCCGTTGGCCTCGGTGCCGAACGGCCGACCCCTGATTCACGAAGGACAGGTCTTCCTGGCCACCGAGGGGGCCACCCTGGTGCAAGTCGACCTGCAATCGGGCGAACTGGTGGCCGAGCTGCAGTTCAACCAGCCGGTTATCGGCCCCCCGGCCGTGTCGACGCAGGGGGACCGGATGTACCTCGCCGGGCGCGAATCGGCGTTGTATGTGCTCAGCCGGCGGCCATTGGCTTGCGAGCATACGGTGTGGTTGGGCCAACCATCCGGTTCGATCTCGGCTCCCCTGCTGATGCTGCGCGATTACCTGCTGCTGGTCGAAAACGCCGGGGCCGACAAAAGTCTGGTACGTCTGCTCGACACGTCGCGTGACCCCAAGGCTCCCCGGGAGATCGCCCGCGCGGCGGTCGAGGGACAGATCTATGACGCCCCGGTTGTCCGGGGTAAACAGGTGGTTGTGGCTTCCACACCCGAACGCCTGACGGCGTTTGTGATTGCGGAGACCGGCGATGCCCAGTCCCTGACGAAGGTGGCCAGCTACCAGGTTCCCGGTCCGCAGAATGTGCCCATGCATGTGCTGTTGGGGCCCGATGACCAGTTTTGGATGTCCAGTACAGCCCTGCGCCGTTTCGATGTGAAGGTCGACAGCATTGTCACCGACAATTCCCAAATCGCGGCGGGATTGACAGCTCTGCCGTTGACCTCTGCCGCAGACACCATCTACCTGGGACGCCGCCTGCCGTTCAGTCCCGCCATCCTGCTGGGGGGGGCGGACCGACAAAAGATGGTACTGGAATGGCAGACCGTCTTGGGGGCCCCCGTGCTCGCCACCACGACCCCCACTGCCGATGGTTCGGCCGTGGCAGTCACGGCACAGGGGGATGTCTTCCCAATCACCTCCGCCAAGCTCGCCAAAGGAAGCTTTGAACTGCAGCCCACCGTCACCCTCACACCAGACGAAAAGGGAGTCCAGCCTCTGGGAGTCTCCGGTTTGCCAGATGGCCGGGTGGCGGTGTGGTGGTCGGGAGAGTCATCCCGGCTGTGGATTGTGGGGAATGATTCGGCCCCGCGCGAGACCAAGCTCGATCTGCCCCTGCAGACAGCACCAGTTCGACTGGCGGAGGGGTACGTGCTCCCTCTGGCGGGGCGGTTGAGACTGCTGCCGCGGGGAACCGGAGGTTCTCCGGTCCAGGAGTGGACGGCACCGGTGCAGTCGTCGGAGGCTCCGGCCTGGCGGGGTTTGCTTCCCGTCGATGAAACGACCTTTGTGGCTCTCGATGCGACCGGCCGGCTGATGCAGGGGCGTTACCAGTCGAACCCCAAGCCGCACCTCGCCGAGATCGGCAAATGGGAGGCGGGGGCGGCGGTGGATCTCGCTCCGCAACTCGCGGGTGACAAGGGGGTGATTGCCGCCTCGAATGGGATGGTCTTCGCCGTCGATCTGTCATCACTCGAACCCACCGGCAAATTCCAGCTGCCGCGTCCCGCCACCCGTCCACCGGTGGTGGTGGGCAACCGGGTGCTGGTCGATTCCGCTCGCCAGCAACTGCATTGCCTCGATCTGCAGCAGAAATTGCAGCCTCTGTGGGAACTTCCCCTGGAGGGAGCCGTGGCGGTGGGGGCGGTTGAGCACGCGGGTCTTCTGATCGTGGCCCGCGACGATGGTGACGTGCTGGTGCTCGATCCCGCCAGCGGCACGGTGAAACAGCGGCTGCGGCTGTACGAACGGCTGGCGTGGGGGCCCCGTGTCTGGGGGGACCGGTTGGTTCTGGCCACGAACGATGGAGCTCTGCTCTCACTTCCCCTCCAATCACCGGCTCTGGCCGTCGCGGGAGGTCGCTGATGCACAGTCCAGTCTGGGTCTCCGTTCTCTTCAGCTTGGCGTGGCTCTGTCTGACCGTGGCTCACGGTCAGGCCCAGGCCCCCAAGGCCGCCGGCGGTCAACCGGGCGCGCCAGCGGCGGCGGGGCAGGGAGAGGGAGCCGCCGAGACTCCCGCGGGGGAGGAGCCTGCGGAAGACCCGTCGGCCACCGATGACTTCAACGACTTGCCGTTGCTGGAGACGCTGAAAAAGCCGACGTTTGACGAGTTGATGACCGGCCCGGCGATCGACTGGCTGGTGTTTGCCCGCGAACATGTGCTGCGGGTCGAGCCTGTGGTTCCACGGCCAAGCACCGTCGAGCAGTTGACCGAGCAATGGCGCAAGGCGGCGCCCCGGCCAGGACAGGCCGAATCGGAGGCCGCGATGAAAAAACGCCTCGCCATCCGGCAGTTGCCGGTGACGCTGCTGGAGGGAGAAGACCGCGAGTACCTGCTGGACATCAAGCACATCAAGAGCATTGTCTACCACGAAGACATGATGCTCGAAGAGATCGACAACCTGCTGAAAGGGGGGGAACTCCGCAAGGCCTACGAACTCTTGGCCGCGCTCGAAGAGCGCGACTCGGAGTGGCCGGGGATCGGTCCCCGACGAGACCAGATTCTGTTTGTTGATGCCCAGGTCAAACTCGATCGTTCCCAGCCCGAGCATGCTTTGGCTCTCGCCGAATCGCTGTACTCCAAGAACGCCGCCTTCCAGGGGCTTCCGGAGCTCACGGGGAAGATCGTCGGCAATCTGGTCGCGTCGGCGGAAGGGGCCCGCGACTATCGGCGGGCCCGTTTCTTCCTGAACCGCGGCCGAACGCTGTTTCCCGAGCATCCCGTCGTAACCGAATGGTCCGACAAGCTGGCCCAGCATGCCCGGGAGCTGGTGCAGCAGGCTCTGGCGGCCGAAAAGGGGGGTGACCGGCGGATGGCCTGTGACCTCGTGGAGCAGGCGGCTCGGGTTTGGCCCACACTGCAGGAATTGAGCACCCCCTACAACCGGTGCGGGACCCGCTGGCTGGGGC
>JBKCTR010000219.1:0-1889 GCA_046318755.1 Planctomycetaceae bacterium | reverse complement strand
CCCCCGGCGGGGGGTGATGCGGGTGATCTGGCGAAGGGTGCCGGATTCGGTGCGCAGGGTTTCGCCTAGCCCCAGATCGCGGGCGGGGATGAACTCGTGGCGGTCTTCGCTCCAGAACGGGTGCGCTCCCGTGCAGCCGATCGGCTCGGTGAGTCCGTCGACTGCGATGTCAAAGACTTCGCCCGACTGGTGCGCGAACGTCCCCGTCACCAGTCGGCCTTCACCCGTTTCCAGCTCCGGACAGGGGCCCACCCCGACGATCTCCGCCGGCCCCACCGCTTCCAACTCATGCAGCGTCAGGAAGATCCAGGGGGAGGCCGGGGAGCTGTCGGCCGTGATCGGCTCGATCATCCCCGGGGAAAGGTCGGGCGGATCCACAGTCGGAATCACCGAGGTCAGTCCCGTAACCATTCGGGCGGAGTTGGTCCCCGAGGCCTCAGCCAGCGCCCGCGGATACTCCCCATCAAGAGCCGTCGTTTGAGCCAGATGCTCAGCCAGCCACTCGACCGGCCGCAGCAGGGTGATCTCCAGAAAGTCCCCCGTCGGCTTCGGCATCCGTAGCCGGATGTTGACCCACGTGGCGGGATCGACCGCTGCATCCGGCAGCTCCACTCCGGCCAACTCCGGATTGCGGGCCAAGACCCGCTGGCCGGTCTGAATCGTCTCAATCGCCCGGGCGTAGTAGGCCGCACCCGAGGGGCCGGTCACCGGCTCGCTTCCGAACGGCCGGGCAGTCGGCGACTGCTCGGCCAGCGCAACACCAACGGCACCACGGGCAGCTATGGGCGAGGCCGCCGTCGACGGGGCAACCGGACTGGCCCCTGGCTTCCCCAACCAGCACGCCAGCGCCGCCACCGCCAGCACCGCCGCCATGCCCCGGCGAAGTCCCGCGCCGAAGCCGGTTCGCCGCGCAGGTCGAGCGGTCTCCCGCAGAGGGGAACTCCGCGGCCAAGCGGTTACTGCCATCGATGCACTCACCCGCGACGACTCCGAACGGTTCCAGATCCGATTCCATCCCCGCGAAATGTCGCTTCGGGTTGGAACGGCTTGGTCGCAGAGTACCGCCGTACCCGGCAACGCGGCAACGGTGGCCAGGGCGGTCTCCACCCGTCGGTCTGCCGAGACATTCCGACGCAGGCGACGGCTTCGCCGCTGGGGAGTCCGCGGGGCGATATGGTCATCCTCTGTCTCCAAAAACGCCTCACGTCCTTGGGGCCGCTGGCGGAGTGACTTTTGGCTGCGAACAAAACGCCGTGGCCGGCGCCGAGCTGGGCGGTCGGTCAGGGAACAGATTGAGATGCGACATCCGTCTCACAGACAAACGCCCAAGCTACGCGACACAAAGGGCCCCTAGCACTCCGCCCGCCTCGGATTCGCTGGGTGTATTGGGCCCATTACAGCGCTAGTCACAAAGGCCCGTCTGGTGATCCATGTCGACTCGCCTCCCAGACTACAGCGACAACGAATCACAACAGATCATCGCTTCGCGTATTCACATCGAGGCCCTGTTCGCTCCAACTGATTTTTACCGCACTGGATTTCAAAGTACCGTGGTACCGTGAAGCTCTTTAACATAAGCGTTGACATCGAGACTGCAACTTTGTAAATCTACCTTTGTTTACAAAATGGAATCGCAATGATCAGCGGTGCCATCCGTGCAGTGAACTCATCCAGCCGATCAGCAAACGAGGATGGTCGATGAAGACTATTGAACCGGTGCCACGAATGCCACGCCCAAAGCTGTGGCTTTATTTAACACTTCTTGCCATCTCATTGATCTTGGCCATCGTTTCCTTAGCGCAGGGCATCATCAACGATGAGAGAAAGGACAACACTCTGATCAGTCTAATGGTCACCCTTTTTATTATTTCCGCAGTTGAGTTAATTCC
>JBKCTR010000218.1:0-6326 GCA_046318755.1 Planctomycetaceae bacterium | reverse complement strand
GGCCCGACAGGGTCTGCTCGAGCTGTGCCAGGGCCGGGGCCCCTTCCGCGACATAGGCCTGGCACCGGTCGAGGGTCGAGGTGGCCAGGTCGAGCAGATTGGCGCGGCGGATCTGGCTGCGGCGACCGGCGGCCAGCTCGGCCATCAGCAGATCGCGCAGTCGGGCGAACTCTCCCGTGAGGGGCTGCCCCTGTTGTTGTTCTTTCAGGGCCCGTACCGAGTCGACGAAGAAGATCTCGGGAACGTCGTAATGCGCCGCCAGTTGGTGTTTCCAGTCTTCGCGGATGTCGGTGTCGAGATCGGCATTCGTCTGCACGAAGACCAGCCGACAGCCGGTGGCCGCCTGCACCAGTTCGTTGGTCACCCGGGCCGAGCGGTACTTTTGCTGGGTCGAAACATACAGCAAGACATCGCACCAGGGAAGCAGTCCATGCAGCAGGGCGAGGTTGCTGCCGGCGGTCTCGGCCTCGTTGGTGTCGGGATCGGGGCAATCGAGCAGAACCAGATCGCGCAGCACCGCCGACGGCACGTGGCGGATCTCAAACGCATCGAGCGGCAATCCCAGCAGCCGCAGGTCGGTCTCGGGATGCACAATCAACACTGGCCGGGTGGTGGTGGGGCGCTGCCGCCCGCTGGCGGTGCACTCCTGCCCGACCAGGGCATTCACCAGGGCACTCTTGCCCGTGCCGGTCCCGCCGAAGGTGGCGACCACCAGCGGAGCCTGCAACCGGGACCGCAGGGTCTCCAGCCGGGAGAGCAAGCGCGCCACCAGAGCCTGACCCCGGGCCAGCGGTTCCCAGGCGGATTGGCTGCTGGCGAACACCTGCAACCGACGCAGCAGGGCGTCGATGCGGGCGAGGGATTCGAGTTGGTTGAGTTCGGAGGAGACAGTGGGTGACATGAACCTGGGGTCCCAACAACACGGACCCGTGAGTGGCTGGCCGGGAATCGGCGGACCGTGGGCGGCGACGGCACATCGTCCCCGTTCATCCAACTATCCCCTGCCGCCGGGGGACAGTTCAACCCCGGGAGGCCGCCGTGCTGCGGAATTCCGGACCCCGCTCCAGAGAACGGCCGCAGCCGCACCGCTCAGCAACCCCCCTCCATTTAATTAAGCAGCGATCCCTGCCAGGATGCCCAGCACCGTCACCGCCAGCCAAAGCAGACCGAAAAATCCCCCAACAAGAATTCCAATCCAGGCGTGGACTGTGCCTCGGACCTCCGGCTGCTGTTTGACCTTCCGCAGGCCGAGGATCCCCAGGACCAGGGCCGCCAACCCGATGGGGAAACAGGGAAAAATCGAGAAAACTCCCAGGTAGTAGCCGATCAGCGCGGGGACGTTCTTGTACGGGATCATCCCGCCGGTGGCGTCTCCCGGCGATTTCTCAGCCGTCTCCGGAGCATCGAACACCTCACCACAGAAACGGCATTTCCTGGCGGCCGCCGCAATCTGTTCGCCACAGACAGGACAAGGTTTGCGATCGCCGGTCGCCATGCGCTGGAATCCTCGTTTGCGAAATGCGGACATGCCGTCTGAAAGAGGGCCATGGGCATGCTCTCGGCATTCCGCCTCCGGCCCACCTTCTCTGGTGAGAATACCACAACGGTGTGCGCGGGAAACAGTCGAAGAAGTCGCCTGTGCCTGGCCTCGGGTTTTCTCACCAATCCGTTCGACGGGAAACTCTCGGGGCGGTAGGATCACGTCGCAGAAAGGGTCGGACCAGTTGTCGGTCCGGAAACCGGCTGTCAAGTTGCGATTCTCAGTTCAACAAAACGGAGTCTTGATGATGCGTCTGCGCAATGTAGGATCCCTGCTGGTCGTGTGTTTGTCGCTGACTGTTGCTCCCCTGCGGCCGCTGCAGGCCGGTCCCTATAGTGCCATCTACTCCTTTGGGGACAGTCTGACCGATACGGGCAACGTGTACCTGGCCACGGGGGGCACGCTGCCCCCTGCCGGTTACTACAACGGACGGTTTTCGAACGGTCCCCTGTGGATCGACCATCTGGCAGTCCAGTTGGGCCTGGCTCCCCTCACACCCGCCATCGTGCCAGGGGGGACCAATTACGCGGTCGGCGGCGCAACCTCAGGCAGCGGGTTCACCCCGCTGGGTTCCCCGAACCTGCTGACCCAAATCGGTCTGTTTCAATCCAATCTGGGGGGCGGCCCGGCCGATTCCTCGGCCCTGTACACCATCAACGCCGGCGGCAATGACTTCCTGGGGGGCGAGCTGAATCCCGCCACACCTGCCGGGAACATCAGTCTGGCCATTCAGGCGCTGGCGGCTCTGGGAGCACGCCACGTGCTGGTCCTGGACCTCGAGTTGATCGGCAGCACTCCGCGAGCCCTCGCTTCACTGTCCCCCATTCAGCAAGCGGGGCTCAATCTGCTCAGCCAAAGTTTCTCGAACCAACTGAAGGCCAATGTGGCCGGGTTGCGGTCATCGCTGGGAATCGAACTGTCGATGGCCGATATCTTCGATACGTTTCAGCAGGTCCATGCCAACCCCGGCGCTTTTGGATTCACCAACGTCAGTGATGGGGCCTATCTGGTGGGAGATTTCGCCGCGAATGGGTATTTGTACTGGGATGACATTCACCCCTCCGCCGCGGCCCATGCCCTGATGGCCCAGCGGGCCCTCGCCGCCCTTCCGGAACCCTCGACCCTCGTGCTGTTGGGACTGGGTGTGTTCGGCCTGTCCTGGTCATTCCGCGGCAGCCGCCGCTCGGCCTCACGCACGACCGTCTGAAAACCGCAGCGTTCTCGAGCAATTCGCCGCGGCGCACAAAACCCCGGCCTGGAACCACTCTCCAGGCCGGGGACCGTTTCGCATGCCGCCAACTCCAAACCCCTGCGCCACAGTGGCGTCCGGTGCGCTCAGCGTTGGGCCGGGGGCATCAGCGGCCGGCCAAACACCTCTTCAGCCTCGCGTACTGCCAGCCAGAACAGAATCGTGCCATCCTCAACGTCGTCATAGAGGGGGGGCTCGCGCAGCTTGGAGAGCGGTTGAATTCGCTCGGCCACCTGGTCGATCATCCGCCGCGCTTCGTCCTCTCTGCCCAGCCCGCGCAGGCTCAAGGCCTGGAGAATGCGGATGTGCACGCGGGTCTCGTGGGACTCGGCAAGAACGCGCAGGCGGCCCGAGTTCTCGGCCACCGCCAGGGCGTTCAGAGCCGCCTCGTAGCGGCGACTGCGGTACAGCACCTGCCCGGCAAAGACGTGGAAGTCGGCCAGCACAAAGTCGTTCGCCCCGCGGGCCAGCCCCCGTTGCAAAGTGGCCAGGGCCGCCTCCACACGGCGAGGGGTCTGTTGGGGATCGAGGCAGACCACTGCCGCACTCACGCACAAATCGCGCGCGTCCCGGTTGACATCGCACAACTCCAGCAAGGCGTCGCACGCACGGCCAAACTCGGCATCGCGGCGGAACCACAACTCCCAAAGGGCCAACCGCCGCCACAGAATGATCTCGGGAATGAGATACCCCGGATCGGGTCGCCGGCGGGCTTCGAAGGGACCTGCCATCGCCGACAGTTGGTGCAGTCGCGTCAATGGACCTTCCAAACCCGGCCGCCCCGCCAGCAGCGTCTCCTGCCGCTGGCGATTTTCTTCCAGCGAATAGGCCGCCGCCAACTGCAGCCAGGGATCCTGCAGTTGCAGAGCGCACAATCGCAGGGCCTGCCGCGTGAACGCCTCGGGGTGGTCACTTCCCCAGAGCCGAAACCGTCCCTGGAATGGTCGCATCGATTTCCAGGGAGGACGCAATGCGAATCGACAGCCCAGCCGCCACGGTTCGTCGGGGGCGGGTGCGCTCCCCGCGGGCAGACGCAACACCGCATCGGTTGCGTATTCCGGCAGGTTTCCCACCCTCCACGGCTGGAACCCGGGACTTTGTGGCTCGGCCCGCAGCAGCAGCGCCGCCATGCGGTTGTCGAACTGCTCGATCCCCCCTTCCGATGATCCCACTCCCCCCGCCGACACGGTGAACGCGGAATTGTCCCACATGGCCAAGTCAAACCGCTCACGAGTCTCCCGCGGACGGAGCGTATCGGCGACCGACTCGAACCGCACGGCGGCGAGTGCCCGTTCACCGCGAGCGAGTGTCAATGTGTAATCCCCGGTGGACAGATTCGGATCTTCCACCAGAATCGAACCATCGGCGAGAACCGTGTGGGGCTGATTGGGAGCCTGGATCTCCGCCGGCCGCAGCGGCTTCCATTCGCTCGGATGGGTCAACAACAGATTCGCCAGCAGCCGGGCCAAGCGGGCGTCGTCGGGCTGCCGGTCCAGACTCTGCTCGAGCCGCGACCGCAGTTCGCCCCGCAAAGTCTGGACGGCAGGCCAATCGCCCCGCACAGTGTACCGTTCCAGAAATTCCAACTGCCGGCCCAGGGCCTGCAGATCGTCCGCGGGCAACTGCAGCCAATCCTCACGGGCCGCTTCCCACTGCTGGAGCCGTTCGTAGGCCCAGGCCCGTTCCTGCCGGGCGGTTCGGTCGCCCGGCGAGAGGTCGAGCCAACCCGTCAGAGCCTGCACGGCCGCCTGCCAGTCTTCCCCGGAACCCGACACGGTCGCCTGAGCCACCTCCGCCAGGGCCAGTTCGCGGACGAGGGCCTGGCGAGACTCCCAATCCACGGCCGCTCCCAGCGGGGCGACTTGCGCGAACGCCTGCCGCAGTTCGGCCCGCCATCCCCCGATGTCCCCCTCCTGCCGCCGCAGTTCACCCCGTACCGCCAGCGCCAGGGAGGCGTCGGGCTGGCCCTCTCGCGGGGGCTCCAGTCGGGCGAGCAATTCGTCGTTGTCATTCTCGGAATCGACCGGCTGCCGGTCTTCGACCGACCGGGCCAGCGCCAGCAGTTCGAGGGCGTCCCGCAGTCGGCCCGATTCGAACTGGCACCGGGCGAACCGGCGCAGCACTGGGGGACGCAACAAACGGATCAATTCGTCCGCTGCGGGGGCCAGTTGCCCCAGCGCCGCGCTGGCGGCGCTCCACTTTTGCGTTCTCGCGAGGGCATCGATCTGCAGCAGCGACACCCGGCGGCGCACTTCGGCGGTCGGGTCGGGATCGGCCTGCATCGCGTCGAGGAGCCGCGGATTGTTCGAGAACCAACGGAACGTTCGCTCGGGCAGGGCCGACGGGTTGTCCGCCAGCAGCCGCAAGCGGGCGAGGGCCTTGTCGGGGGTGTTCCAGACCGAGGGGGCCGCCGCCCACAGGGTCGCCCCCTCCTCCCGCCTTGAGATGGCCATCAGTTGATCTCCCGAGGGGGAGAATTCCACCGAGCGAATCCGACCCAGCTCGAGGTCGCTGGCGTTGAGGGTCAACAGTTCCCGGCGGGAATCGACATTCCAGAGCCGGACCGTCTCGTCATCGCTCCCCGACGCCAACGTCTGACCATCGGGTGAAAACGCCAGCGATGTGACCCGATTCGTATGGTGGCCATCAAACTCCAGCGGAGCCGCGTCGGGGCCCCGCCACAGGGCAATCCGGCCGTGGCTATTGTTCCGCGAGAGAAACCCGATAGCCACCCCGCCGGAGGCGGAGGAATGCGCAATCGCGTCGATCGGTTCGGCAGTGTATTGGCCGTACAGCGCCACCCCGGGAGTGCGCCACGACGCGGGATCCCACTCGAGCACCGTCCCATCATGACTTCCCGTCAGCAGACGATCCCCCCGGAAGGCCAACGCCACACAGACGTTGTTGTGTTCATCCAATTGGTACGCCAATGTCAGCCGTTCCACGTCATACACCTTGACCGGCACCAGGGCATTCGTGAAGCTGTCCAACTGACGTCCAAACCCGGCCACCAGCAGGCGACCATCGGGGGAAAACGCGAGCGTTTCAGCGGCGGAATAGCCCGGCTCGTTCGCCCCCCCTCCCGTTGCTCCCTGAAGATTGGCCAACCGGACACCCGAGTCGATCTCCCAGATCTCCACCCGGGCCGCCACGTTCGAAAGGGTGCGGGTGCGCCCCACCGCCAGCAGGCGGTTGTCGGGAGAGATGGCCAGCGATTCGATCTCGGTATCCCCCTCGGCAAGTCGGTCAACCGCCTCACCCGTCCAGGCGTCGTACAGTTCGACATGCCGCGCACGGGCCAACGCCACCAGCAGCCCCTGCTGTAGATACACCCCGGCCACGCACCTGTCCGGAATGCGGCGGATCACATTTTCCCCCGCCCGTTTCCCCCAGACACGCACCATCCCCTGGGTGTCGCGGCTGAACGGGGTTTGGCCATCGCCGGCGAACCCGACCTCCACGACCGGGGCCATGTGTCCCTTGAAGACCACGGTCGGCTGGACTGTGGAGTCGAGTGTCTGCGGATTGTTCCAGACC
>JBKCTR010000217.1:0-3088 GCA_046318755.1 Planctomycetaceae bacterium | reverse complement strand
ACTCGTAGTTATCATCCATGGTGAACGCCCAGGCCATCATCCCACTGTCCGCCACGTCGGCGGCGGTCACAGAATCGGAGGCGAGTTCGACCCCACCGATCCCCGTGATGGTCACGCTCGCGGTATGCGAGTTGCCATCGTAGACACCGGTGTAATCGACGATGGAGACATTGGCCGTGGCCCGGGTGATGGTCAGATAGGCCGCGCCGTCGGCATACTCGTAGTTCGAATCCATGACGGACGCATAGGCCATCATCCCACTGTCCATCACGTTGGTGCCGGTGACAGAATCGGAGGCGAGTTCGACCCCACCGATCCCCGTGATGGTCACGCTCGCGGTATGCGAGTTGCCGTCGTAGACACCGGTGTAATCGACGATGGAGACGGTAGCCGTGGCCGGGGTGATGCTGGCCGTGGTGGTTCCCACGGAGGCCAGGCTGTAATTGCCGGCGTCAGCTCCGGACAGCGTCGCCCCGCTGAGGGTGACGGTTTTGTCAGTCCCGGCGTTCTCGTCGTCGAACGTGGCGGTGCCGCCGGTGAGCGAGACATCGTCACCCAGTTCGACATCGTTCGCCGTCCGGATGTCGACAGAGGCGGTGGTGCTGGCATCGTAGATCTTGCCATTGGCGGTGAACGAACCAGTGATCGACCTGGCGGTGATGGCGAACGAGTTGCCGACCCCCAGCGACAGGATGTAGTTGCTGTTGGCAGCGAGGTTTCCCAGCGTGTAGGCGTAGGGGCCACCGGCCACGGTTTCGCCGGAAGCACGGCCGAGGTCTCCACCGGTGATGGCGCTCGCCGCAGTGTCGGAGTTCATCAGTCCCGCCACGGCGTAGGAGAAGGTGGGATCCGAAGAACCGTAAACCTTTGACTGGCCGGCGGTCGGGGTGACCGTCAGGGCGGCCTGGTTCACGACCAGAGTCCCAGACGCGATCGTGTCACTTCCCCCCGAAGTCGTGTTCAGCAGCGAGACGGTAAACGGATAGCTGCCAGCCGCGACCGTGGCACCGACAGTGAGTGACAAGGTCGAGTTGGTAAGGGGATTGTCGCCCGTGGAGGTGAATGTGGTTGTCGAGAAACTCGAGCTGACCCCCTCGGGCAAACCGGAGACAGAGTAAGAGCCCTCGAATGTGCCTGTGGAGGTTCGCGTTGCGGTCGCAACAAATGTCACTGTGTCAGCGGATGAGCCATAAGTGGCGGCGTCAGTTTGCCCCCCCAGGCTGAGGCTGGCGGCGCCAGGATTCGACGACGACGAGATTGCCTTCCACAGTTCCACGCCGGTGGTGCCGTCGGTGGCCCGGAAATACAGCGTCCCGTTCACGTTGGTGAGCCTCGAGGGATAGCTGCCGCCGCCGCCACTGCGAATGTCCTGGACGAGCACGGTGCCGGCCGAGGTCCCGTCGCTCTTCCACAGTTCATAGCCGGTGCTGCCGTCGTTGGCCGTGAAATACAGCGTTCCATTCACTTCGGTGAGCAGACTGGGATCGCTGGGAAGACCCACTGGGTTGATATCGTTCACCAGGGCCGCGGAGAGCAACACCCGGCTTTCGAGGGGCTGGACGACCGTGCGGCGCGGCGCGCCAGGGCGGCGTTTCGCGGTTTTGGAGCCTGACCAGAGACGCGCGACAAATCGACGGAAGTGGAACCGGATCATGAACGAACTCCTCCAGAGGTGGTGATGGGGACTTGTTTTCGACCGGGAGAGTGGGGCGGACACACCCGGCTGGACACACCGGCGAACCCCCCCGCACCCAAGGATTCTTCAACCCGCTCGCCCCGATTCATCCGCCGGGGCTCCGCAAGGGAATGCGACACCACAAGTGCCTGTTCCACGCGGCAAAATGCTGGGACAAACGGCTTGCGAACCGCGAGCAACACGCGCGACGGCTGGTTTTCAGCAGCACTGGCCAGACGACCACAGCTCCGGTTTCGCGCGAATCGACGGCGTCGATGACCGGCCGCCCCCCGCACCCTGTTCCGCTTCCCCAGACTCAACCCGTTTGTCAGTCGCATGGCTCAGGTCTCCGGTTTTGCAACTCGAAGGGCGGCGGCTCGGGAGCACAGAACGATTGGGACGATGAATTCTCCGGTGTCAGCGTGTGCAGAACGTGGTCCAGACACTGGTGGACGTCTGCCGGTGAAAGGGGGGTGGTGAAAGGCCTGCGACGGTCTAAACGGAGCGCATGTCTGCGGAGAACTTCCGCAGTCTGCATTTCCTGCCAGAGCGACAGCTGGCCGGACCGGAGCGACCTTGCCCGAGACCAGTCGGCTCTGCAACCCACTTCGACCCACAAAGTGATGAATGCGTCGAAACGAGGGATGAATCGGCTGTTTTTTTTTGGGACGGGGCGATTTGGCGGGTCCGGGGCCGGTGCGCGACGCCAATTTGGGGGCGCCGGCGCGAAGCGTTGGCAACCCCCGCCGCAGGGTAACCCGCCCCTGCCGGCCCCACCCGGACCGCCCGGACCGGACCGGTCCGCCTCCGATGGATTCCGGCAACATGGCGACGCCCCGCACCCGATCGTCGCCCGAGAGCCCTCGGGGAAACGGCCCGCAGGAAACATCGGCGTTCCCAATCGAGAACGAACTCCTGCGTACGATCCCTGCAGGGGATTTCTGCCTTCGCCAGGACGCGATATCGGCGTCCCCCAACAGGATCGACCCTGGGTCGCACAAGCCCTGTAGGGGATTTCTACGATCGCCTGGGGTTGCCACAGCGCAGCGCCGGCTACCCCAGGTGCTCATGCCCCAACTATGACTCAACTCGGAAGGAGTTGGCTACACGGCGGCGTCCATTGTGGGTGATTTCGCATCAGGACCTCTCAATCAGACCGGAATGATGGGAGGGGACATCATCGCCGACCATCACGAATCGGCCGTTCTGGGCCGGGCCTCGCCGATGATCGCGTCCTGGTGTTCAATGCGACCACGCCAGATGAGTGAGCCGCGTCCAGCGCCTCGTAGACAACACCTGCAGTGTTGGGCCGCTGTTGGGGGACGGTGACCTGGGGTAGCCGACGCTGCGCTGTGGCAACCCCAGGCGATCGTAGAAATCCCCTACAGGGATTGTGCGACCCAGGGTCGATCC
>JBKCTR010000216.1:0-6387 GCA_046318755.1 Planctomycetaceae bacterium | reverse complement strand
CCCCAGGGCATTGGCGAAGTGACAGACACCGTGCTCATTCAGGCCGTGATAGCCCAGCATGCCGCCAAACGTCCACATCAGCAGCGCGGGCTTCCCCTGGGGGAACAGCCGCAGTACGTAGCCGAACTGTTCCAGCTCGGGAGGGTTGTCGCTCGTCTGGCCGGCCAGGGTGGTCCCGGTGGCGGTGCCGGCCGGAATGATGGCGAAGGTCGTGCAGCCGCCGTCCGGTAACTGGCCCAGTTCCCCCCGCAGCTGCAGCGCGAGAGCGTCGGCGTCGGTAATGCCCGCCCCCTCGGCCAACCCGCGCACCTCCTGCCACAAGTCGGGGACCTGGCTTTCGAACAACGGCTGAAAGACGCGGGCCCGCTCGCGCAGGGCGAGCGGGTCCAACTTCAACGAGTCGGCCAGAGCCGCGAGGTAGCCCCGAATCTGCTCTCGCGCCTGGGCACCGTGCTGCCGTCCCAGTTCCCGGGGGGTGCCGCGGGCTTCGAACAGCGGGTATTCCGTCGCCATGGCAGACTCTCGAGGGTGAGGCGGAGAGCCGGTCAGGCGGTCACTTCCGGCAGTTCGAATCCCTTCCGGTACTCGCGGGTGAAGAGCCGGTTCGCCTCGGCATCACTCGACAGCTCGGTGACGGGGTCGATGGTCAGCGGTCGCCCCAGGCGGTAGGGGGTGGTGTTCTCGTCGACGCCGTTCTCCCGCAGATGCGCCTCGAAGCTGTCGAAGGTCTCGACCACATGCTTGTTCGTCTCGAACCCCTGGGGGCGGGTCCCCAGTGCCGCGGGTTGCCCCAACCGGTACGACACATTCCCCAGGTGCGCCAGGGCGCTCGAGAGATGGCCATCTTCGATGTCGAGGTGCAGGTCTTTGTAATTCCGGCTCTTGATCGCCTTGACCAGGTTGGCGAAGTGCAGTTGGTAATCGCCCCCGCTCCACTTCCCCAGTTCCTTGCCGTCGTAGTCGAAGGCGATCCCCGAGGTGTAGTTGGGGCCGACGGCATACCCCTCGGTGCCAAACCAGATGTTGGCCGCGCCGTTGAACCCACCGGTCTGCAAGCCGAAGGTGACGGGCGACTTGATGGGGAGGCCGCGGACGTCGGAGATGAGCTCGGCATCGTCCCATTGGTAAATGGTGACCTGGCTGTTGGCGACATCGCCATTGTCGACATATCCCAGCCGGCCCCCCAGACTGATCACCTTGTTGGGCAGCGTCTGCTTGGCGAGGCCCCAGCGGGCCTTGTCGAGCTCGTGCGGGTTCTGGTTCCCCAGATCGCCGTTGCCCGTGTTGAAGACCCAGTGCCAGTCGTAGTGAAACCGCTGGCGGATCGGCACTTCATGCGGGGCGGGGCCGCACCACAGGTCGACGTCGAGCCCCTCGGGGACCGGGGCGGGGGTGGTGACCTGGCCAATGCTGTCGCGGCGGCGGTAGCAGATGGCGCGGGCGTGCGAGACCTTGCCAATCTTGCCCGACAGCACGAACTCGAGAGTCTGGCGCATGCCGGGCATGCTGCGGCTCTGCACCCCCATCTGCACCATGCGGCCCAGCTTGCGGGCCCACTGCGTCATCACGCGTCCCTCGCGCACATTGTGGCTGCACGGCTTTTCGACGTAGACGTCTTTGCCCGCCTGCATCGCCCAGACCGCCATCAGGGCGTGCCAGTGGTTGGGAGTGGCGATCGACACGGCATCGATGCTCTTGTCTTCCAGCAGCTTGCGGACATCCTGCACATAGACGGGGGGAGTCTTCAGTTCGTTGAACCGCTTCGCATGCTTGGCGAAGGCGTTGGGATCGCAGTCGCAGACCGCCACCAGGTCGACTTCGGGGTTCCGCAGCCATTCCCCGATGTGGGCGCCCCCCTGGCCGTTGCAGCCAATCACCGCGACCCGCAGTTTGTCGTTCGGTCCGATCGTGCGGGGAGCCGGGGTGTCGTCGGCCCAGGTGGGCGTTCCACCGGCGGCCAAGGCGGCGACGGCACCCGCCAGGATCTGGTCGATGAACTCGCGGCGATGAATCTTCGCGGGCAGCATGGAGGAACTCCGCAACAACGGGGGAGAAAACGGGGGAGAAACCAAAGGCGGGGAGCGCGGCCTGGGCCACCGGGCCCTCCCCGCAATGAAAGAGGGGAAACCGGGGTGGCTGCCAGCGGGGTCGCTGACAGTCCGGATGATACTCTGGTGGCACAGTCAATGCGCGTCCGCCAGACCACATTTGAGTGCGGGCGTCCCGCCCCCAGGGCTGGGGGGGCAGACGCGTCGACCATTCCGCACCGGCGGGTTCAGTCGGCCGTCAGCCGCAGTGCATGCGGGCTCAGGCAGCGCGAGCCGGTTTCGGTGATGAGATAGTTGTGTTCAAGCCGCAGGCCCCCGATGCCAGGCACATACAGCCCTGGCTCGAGCGTCACCACATCCCCCACCTCGAGCTGGTCAGTCGACTCGGCCACGAGGATGGGAGGCTCGGGATGCCCCAGCCCCAGGCCATGCCCGGCGTGGTGGGTGAAGGTGTCTCCCCAACCCGATTGACGCAGGGGACCGGCGACAGTTTCGTAGATGTCGACGGCCCGGGCTCCCGGACGGAGCGCGGCCGCCCCCGCCTGCAGTGCCTCGTGGCAGGCGTGGAACAACCGCTGGACCTCGGCACTGGGGGGGCCGGCGCTGACGGTGTTTGTGAAGTCGCTGCGGTAACCGTCGACAATCACCGAGTAATCCAACAGCAGCAGATCTCCCGCGGCCAGCACCTGGTCGGTTGGAGCACCGCCGCGCTTGGGGGTCTCGCGGTTGGTCGAGCGGAAGTCGCCGTAGATCTGGACCGGTTGCCGCGCTTCGGTCAGCACCGCCGCATGGATCGCCTGGTACACCTCGAACTCGGTGACTCCCGGGGCGACGGTCGCCAGGGCGGCGGCGTGCCCGGCGGCACAGGCCCGCATGGCCCGTTCGAGGATGGCGACTTCATCGGCATGCTTGTTTCGCCGCAGCCGTCGCAGCACGCTGCCCAGAGTGTGCCACGTCTCGGGCTGAAACATGTCCTCCGGTTCCGATTCGCCCAGGGCCGAGTCTGCGAAGTTGCCCGAAGCGGGCGCAGACCCGCGCAAGGCGAATTCGCCGACGGCGTCGGGCAGGTACCCCAAGGCGTTCAAAGAGAGGGCTTCCTCTTCGATGATGCCCGGGCGGTCGAGCAGCCGGCCCGCCACCCGCTTCAGCGCCGCCAGCAGCGCGTGATCGCGGTTGATCACCGAGTGCCGGTGGTCGTACCAGGTCTCCAGGTCCTCGGCATCGACGTACGGCGCGGCGATGGCCGAACGACGCGTGAAATTGTCGGCCAGCAGGGTGGCCGGCCCATTCCGTTCGAGCAGCAGCCAGCCCCGTTCCCCCACCGAGAAACTCAGGGGCTGCACGAGGAAGCCCGAGAGGTAGTAGACGTGCCGGGGGTCGGCCACCAACACCCATTGGGTCTCTTCAGGAAGCTGGTTCCAGAGGCGTTGGCGGCGTTCGAGGCAGCCTTCACGGGTCAGCATGGTGCAGTGACGGTCCTGGACCTCGGCGGGAAGTGCAACGCTGGGCGACGGGGCCGCCGGGCCTAGTGGAATCCCTTGAGGGCCAGCCAGCGTTCGGCATCGAGAGCCGCCTGGCAGCCCGAGCCCGCCGCAGTGATCGCCTGGCGGTAGTAGTCGTCGGCGACGTCGCCGGCCGCGAAGACCCCCTCCACGTTGGTGTAGGTGCGGTGGGGGGTGGTCCACTGGATGTACTTCTTGTCGGTCAGCTCCAACTGCCCCTTGAGGAAGTCGGTGTTGGGGGTGTGGCCGATGGCGCAGAAATAGCCGCTGGCCTCGAGCTCTTCAGTCTTGCTCGCATCGACCGTGCTGCGCAATCGGACTCCGGTGACCCCCTGCTTGTCGTCACCCAGCACCTCGTCGACGGTGCTGTTCCATTTGACGTGGATCTTGGGATTGGCCAGAGCCCGGTCGGCCATGATCTTGCTGGCCCGGAACCGGTCGCGGCGGTGCACGAGGTACACCGTGCTGGCGAACTTGGTGAGGTAACCCGCCTCTTCCATGGCGCTGTCGCCGCCGCCGATGACGACGAGCGGCTTGTTGCGGAAGCGGGGGAGCGCCCCATCGCACACGGCACAGGCCGAGACCCCCATGTTCTTGAACCGGTCTTCGCTGGGGAGGCCAAGGTAATTCGCGCGGGCACCGGTGGCGATGATGACGGCCAGCGCCTCGATCGTCTGTCCCTCGAGCGACTTGAGCACGAACGGATGCCGGCCCAGGTCAATGTCGACAATGTCGTCGGTGATCACGCGGGTACCGAAGTTGACCGCCTGCTGCCGCATCAGCTCCATCAATTCGGGGCCACTCACGCCGTGACCGCGGTGGGGGGGCATGTACTCGCGGCGTTCCTGGGGGAGAGCCGCTTCGAGATACCCCTCGAGGTTGGCGACGGGAAAGCCGGGGTAGTTCTCGACCTCGGTGGTGAGGGCCAGTTGGCCGAGGGGCAGGGTTCCCTTCTGGCGGTTGTCTTCGGTGATGGCCCCTTCGAAGAGCAGGGGCTTGAGGTTGGCGCGAGCCGTGTAAATCGCCGACGCCCAACCGGCAGGACCCGACCCCACAATCACCACGTGTTCCGCCACGATGCGCTCCGTTCTCTCAATGCGTTGGTTCGGCACCCGCCACACAGGCGGGAGGACCGGTCAGAAAGTTTCGAGGTTCCCGGGGGAAAATCAAGTCCCGGCCGGGGGGGATGGGGCCCGGAAGACCGGGCGGGTGGCGTCGATCGCCAACCCGGCGACTCCCGCGACGACCGCCATCACCGCGCACACGATGAACAGGGTGTTCCATTCGCGCAGCGTGGGGGACTCGCCCAAGAGGAAATTGTAGAGGATCGGGGCGACCGCGGCCCCGATGTTGCCCCACATATTCCCCCAACCCAGGACCGAGGCGACGTGCGGTTCCCCCACGTCCTGCACGAAGGCCCAGACCGCCGCCACCCCCAGGTCGACAAAAAAGAACGCCAGCGAGACGAAGGCGATCGCCACCCAGGGAGACTTCACAAACAGGCAGGCGACATACGCGGCGGCGATGCCGAAGCGGGTGAAGCCCATGGGCCAGGCCCGTCCCCGCCGGACCCCCTGCCGGCGGGTCAGCCAGTCGGTCAGCGAGCCCCCCAGAAACATCCCGGCAATTCCCGCCAACGGGGGGAGCGACGCCATGAAGCTGCGGGTCAGAATGGGAACGTCATGCACCTGAATGAGGTACCGCGGCAGCCCCGTCAGCAGAAACAGCCAGGCGACATTGGTGCCAAACTGCGTGAGGGACGACAGCCACAGTGAAGGCGATTTGAGGATTGGTCCCCAAAAGCCCCAGGCACGCTGCCACGAAAAACCGGTTGCTCCGGCGGCCGCGGTGGGCGTCGCTGGCGAGGGACCGGGGAGGGGCTGGTGCGGTGCAACCCCGGCAATCAGCCGTTGTTCGGCGACGTTGCACCAGGGGTGTTGCCGGGGCCAGTCGCGAAACGCCAGCCAGAAGAAGACCGCGACCGCCACCCCCGCCAGGCCATAGACAAACAGCACGGGACGCCAGCCGCGCACGTAAAGCTTCCCCACCTCGTCGCGAAATGCCGCCTCGAGGGTCAGGCGATGAAAGCGTTGCTGTTCGGCCTGCGAGAGGGTCTCGCCCGCCTGCTGCCGCTTCAGAAACCCAACCGCCTCCTCCGACAGAGACAGCCGGTCCATCGACGCCTGGTCGAACATCTGCGGGCGTTCAATCAGGTGATTGATCACCCCGGCGACCTGGTCGGCGGCGGCGGGGGTCGCGGCCAGTTCAGGATCGGCGGTCGTCAATTGCCGCAGCACCGCGCGGTCGGTCTCATCGAGCTGGTTCCAGAGTGCGGCGGCAGGGGTGGGCTTCTCGGCCGAGGCCCCGGCCACCAGCTTCTTCGCGAAGGAGAGTGGTTGCAGCACCTGGGTTCCCGAGAGGGTCGCAGGGGTCGAGAGAGGGACGAACGACACCATGAGGTAGCCGGTCAGCAGCGGGGCAATCACCGCCCCCACCCGGCCGCCGAGGGCGACCAGGCCACTGTTGAACCCCCGTTGTTGAAAGGGAATCCACCGTCGCAGCAGGCTGCCGCTGAGGGGGTAGGCCCCCGCCTGCGCGAGACCGCAACCGAGCCGCATGGCCAGCAGCATGACGGCTCCCTGCGCCAGGCCGATGAAACCGGTGAACAGCGACCAGAGCAGGATGTAGCCGGCGAGGACCCAGCGGATGGCGAGGCGGTCTCCCAGGAAACCGGCGGGAACCTGCGCCAGAGCATAGGCCCAGAAGAACGCACTGATGAACCAGGCGACCTGGGTTTCGGTCAGCCCCAGGTCTTCCTTGATATAGCGCTCGGAGAT
>JBKCTR010000215.1:0-3262 GCA_046318755.1 Planctomycetaceae bacterium | reverse complement strand
GGGGTTCGTCAATTGGAAAAGGCGATCGCAGACGAAGTGCGGACCAAAGAAATCGAATTGGCGATGCTCATTTCTCGTCCTCACCTAGGCTCTCCAGTTCCCTCGACCGAGGTCCTTGTCTCGCCACAGGAAATCGAGATCGGACACATTCCAGTAACAGGGCCGGGTAATTCTGTTCCTGTAACCTCTCAATTCTGGATTCAGAATCTGTCGCGCATGCCCGTATTGGTGACTGGAGTTGCCACTGGCTGCGGTTGTAGCAGGGCCAAGTGGCAACCCGGCATGATTCGACCCGGTGACCGACTGTCGATTGAGTATTCTCTCATTCCTGGAGCTTGGGGACACGGACGATCGACGCGCCGTGTCGATATCTCTTTCGCTGACGGCGGGATTAAGTCGGTGACAACCAGCGCAACCGGGGTATCAGCTGCGGAAATCCAACGGCTAGAGATAACACCCACGCGCGTTCAAATTGATGCGCCTGCATTCACCGAAACAAATCCTGAAGCGGTATGCAAAGTGTCGGGAATCGGACGGAGCGTGACATCGCTCACGGCAACTTCGTCCCAATCTTGGCTTCAAGCGAGAATTGAGAAAGCCCCCACCGACACCCATGCGAGTATTATCATCTCAGTGGTGGCGAGTGCGCCGGATCTGAAGAGACTTCATGGAGTTGAGAGCGAGATCGTCGGCTCGATACTGGTTAGGGCAGACAAGGATTCGCCAGCTGAGGAGATACATGTAAAAGTTGCCCGGCCATCCATAAGGATGGCGCCTGGTGTCATCAATGTCAAAACTGGCAGTGAGGCACTTGCACATGTTGAATTCGCACATGACAAACCTCTTGATGAGCATCGGCTGAGAATTGTCGCCGTCGAATCCCGGTCAAACGACCTGACGGTCGAATTCGACAGAGACCGGCCATCGGCGGAATTGCGTGTTCGGGCCGCGGACACAACCAGCCCTGGTCGGCATTTAATTCGCATCACGGTAGAAGATGGCAACTCGCGGGCCATGGGAACCATGTTGGTCGTCGTTGTTGAAAAACCTTAGGTCTCAATCCATCCCAGTTTGTGTACGACAGTCAAGGAGATGTGTATGACTTCGACATCGCCTCGGGTTTTCGTCAAGCCACTCCGGGGTGGTTGGACAATCACCGAAGTCCTGGTGGCGTTAACTGTCATCGGAATCATGGCCAGCCTTGCAATTCCAGCCGTGTTGGGCATTCGTGAATCCGCCCGCAGGGTACAGTGTCAAAGCAATCTGCGTGGAATCGCACTGTCTGTGCAGTCTTTCAGTGATGTACAGTGTCGATACCCAGCGATGGCTTACCACCACCGTTCGATCGATGTCGGCTACTACCGAAACTGGGTCGTGGAGATACTGCCCTGGATCGGTGAGACGGAAATATCGCAGGGCTGGGATATTTCGCGTTTCAATTGGGAGCCTTCCAACGATCGGCTAGCCGCGCACCCGATACCAGAAATTGTTTGTCCCAGCGATGACTCAGACATCGCTGGCGGTCCAGATCTGTCTTATGTCGTTAACGGTGGGTATGGATGGTCAGGGATCCACACAGCCACCCGGGTTCCCCGAGTCGGTGCCGGGAAATTGATTGACTACAACGGGAATGGCATCGTCGGGGCGGGGGAGTCGGCCGGGACGAGTCTTCCCTCCGATAAATCTCTCTACTTCAACACATCCTTGTTCTTTTTGGGAATCTGGCCGCACGGTTCAGATGTTGAGGTAGCAAAGCATTCCCCCGCCAGTGTGCATGATGGATTGTCCAACACGCTGATGATTTCGGAAAATGTCCGCGCTGGATTCGATTCAAAACGGATCAACGCGATGGGTTGGGCATCGACGTTTCCCTCACGAATCGCTTTCTTCGTGAGCATGTACGTTTGCAATGACCTTGTGTGCCGCGAGGGACAGGTTGACTATGCACGTGCTAACGGAAGCCAGTTTCCCGCAACTACGGAAGCGTTGAACTCCAGCATCGATCAACCTGAAGGAACTCCTTGGCCATCCTCGCTCCATGGCGATGGCGTGAATTTTGCATTCTGCGATGGTCGCGTGAAATTCATTTCAGAGTCGATCGACGGTGCGGTCTACGCAGCCTTGGCATCGCCGCAAGGCTTAAGAATTCGGGGGCCTCTTTACCAGATTGTCCCTGGCGATTCGGATTACTGACTAAGGGGCCAAGTGTCAGTAATCGGAGGTCACTCGCGGCCCCCTTGGTGCTCGGAGTGTCATAAATGGGAGGTCAGTGAAGTGCCACCATTCGGAGGTCAGTGTTCTGGTGCGAAAGCGTTCCTATCCAAGTCCTTGACGAGGTGTGTGGTGTAAGCGCCATCCCCCACCACTCTTGACCGCCCGCGTACCCTGACCGGTTTCCGGGGCGTGGCCCCAGGTTCGAGGTCGGGAGGGTGCATGTGATGGCGGGACGTCGGCGGGAGCAGTTGCGGGCGGAGTGGATCGACCGGCTCAGGCGGTTTCAGAAGCGGTCCGGGAACGTCGAGGAGTTCTGCCGGGCGGAGGGTGTCTCCCCTGGCCATGCTCTATCGCTGGCGGCAGCGGCTGGCGGAGACTGTCGCGGGGCGGGTGGCCGGCCCGCGGGCCAAGGTGCCCGCCCGAGTGACCCGAAAGGTCGCCCCCTTCGCCGCTGTCCTGATACGGCCGTTGCCGGTGACGGAGACCGCCCTGCGGATCGTCCTGACCAACGGCACCCGGCTGGAGGTCACGGGGCGAGATCCCGAGGTGCTGCGGCTGGTACTGGAGGCGGTGCTGAGGCAGACGGGACCTGCTGGGGAGGAGCGGTGATGCTGGCCCTGGCCCCCCACCTGAAGATCTACGTGCACCTGCCGCCGACCGATCTCCGCAAGAGCTTTGATGGGCTCACCGGCCTGGTCCGCTCGGCGTTCCAGGCCGATCCCCGGGATGGCAGCTGGTTCCTGTTCTTCAACCACCGCCGGGACCGGGTGAAGATCCTGGCCTGGGAACCGGACGGCTTCTCGATCTGGTACAAGCGGCTGGAGGCCGGGACGTTTGAGACCCTGCGGGCGGTGGCGGATGGTCAGACCCGGGAGATCGACTCCACCGAGCTCGCCCTGCTGCTGTCGGGCGTGTCGATCCACACCGCGCAGCGCCGTCGGAGACTGCCGCGCGTGGCGTGAGATGTGCCGGCGTCCCGGCACGTTGTCCGTGACCTGTTGTCGAGCCCCGATCCCCCTGGGATCGGGGCTCTTTTTTTGGAAAATTC
>JBKCTR010000214.1:0-11558 GCA_046318755.1 Planctomycetaceae bacterium | reverse complement strand
GCCCGGGGTTCCCTTGCTCAGCGGAGGTCCGCCGTTGCCGCCGTCGTTCATCCGCGGCGTGCGGCTGGACTCGCCGCCCCGCACCCCCAACACAGCGGCATAGAGTCCGCGCCGGGGCAATTCGGCGAAGAGAGCCGCGCCGGCCTGGTCGACCAGCGGCAGGTACGCCTCCATGCCCCCCTTCAAATCCCAGTGGTGGTCCCAGCCGCCAAAGTGCACGGTCACCCACGTCGAACCGGCCTCAACCAACCGCCGGGCCAGCAGGGTGCTTTGGCCCCAGGAATGCCGACCGTACCGGTCTCGCAACCGGGGATCTTCCGACTGGATGTCAAAGGCCCGCCGGGCATTCTCCCCCGTCACCAGGTCAAACGCCTGGCGTTCGAACCGGTCCATGGCCGCGAGGGTCCCCTTGGCGTCGGTGTCGCGGCGAAGCTTGTCGAAGAACTGGCTCAGGCCCTGCCGGTCCTGCAGCCGCTCGAGCGACAAGCCCTGCGCCAACTGGATGTTCTGCACCTGGAAGGCAGGGGAGTTGGGATCGCCATCGGTCTCGAACGGGTTGTGCTGGATGCCAACGTAATTCGCACCGAAGTAGCCCGGCCGCAGACCAATGCTGGAGGCGTACGGGACCGCGCAGTGGGCGGGAATCCCGGCACGGCGAGGTCCAATCGCGGCGGTCGCCATCGCGCCAACGAAGGGATACTTCCCCGGGGTGTCGGCCCCACTGGCACCCCCTCGGCCGGTGAGCATCAGGTGCCCCCCGGCGAAGTGGTCGCCGTTGTTGTGATACAGCGAACGGACAATCGAAAACCGGTCGGCCCGCTGCGCCTGCAGGGGGAACAGTTCGGTCAACTCAAAGCCCGGCACATTGGTGGGGATGGGGTTCCAGATGCCCCGGTACTCGGCGGGAGCCTGGGGCTTCAGGTCGTACATATCCATGTGGCCCGGACCACCATCGAGCCAGATCAGGATGACCGAGGTCTTCTTGCCAGTCCCCTCGGGCGAACCCTCGCGGGCCTTCAGGATGGTCGGCAACCCGACCGACGCCATGCCCGCCAACCCCACCTGCACGAAGCTGCGACGCGTGAGCCCGTCACAATAGCGCCCGGTCGATTCCGCAGAGACTCTCAACATCGCTTCGCTCCTCTTACTCCGTGATCAACTCCCAGCCACCCCTCACCATCGAACGGCCAGTCGCCCGGCGACCGGCACAGATCGATGCTGATTTATATGTCGGCCACAGAGGGGGGTCAATTCGAGGCGTGCCGCAAAATGCCCCTCCCTTCGGCACGATGTGTGCGTGTGATCAGGTTGTGGGAAGAGGCTGGTCAGGCACCCAGCAAGCCCCAGACCGGTTCCCCCTGGCTGAGGGGCCAGGGGCGATCGAGCGAATCGCGGAGGGTGGTCTCGGCGGGAATGCCCAACAGGTGATAGATGGTGGCCGAGAGGTCTTCGGGGGTGACGGGGTGTGAGGCGGGGTAGGCGGCGAGGCGATCGGACGAGCCATAGACCGCCCCCCCAGGAATTCCCGCCCCGGCCAGCAGCACGGTGTTGCAGGGCGCCCAGTGGTCGCGCCCAGCCGCATTGTTGATCTGGGGTGTCCGGCCGAATTCCCCCAGCCAGACAATGAGGGTGTCGTCCATCAGGCCCCGCTGGGCCAGGTCATCGAGCAGCACCGAGAAGCCGCGGTCGAGATTGGGGCAGAGCTTCTCGCGCAAGTCGATGAAGTTTTTGGCGTGGGTGTCCCAGTACGCGTCATCCCGTTCCCAGTTGACGGTCACGAGGGGAACGCCACGTTCCAGCAGGCGGCGGGCCAGCAGGCATCCCTGGCCGAAGGGGGTCTGACCGTAGGCCAGCCGCACTTCGGGGGTTTCGTCTTCGAGGGCGAAGGCCCCGCGGACCTGGGGGGTGGTCAGCAGTTCGAAGGCGCGGGCATAGTCGCCGGTCAACTCGCGAACGCGATGGGTCCCCTCGAGGGCCGAGAGTTCGTGTTCGAGGCTGGTCAGCAGCGTGCGGCGCGAGTGCAGGCGGGAGGTGGCCTCGACGGGGGGCAGGGGCTGGAATCCTGGAGCGTTGGCGTTCTGCGGAATGAACAATGGATCGAACCCACCCCCCAAAAAACCAGCGAAGAACCCGGGGAAGATGTGGTTGTTGGCCGAGACCTGGTTGGCCGGGGCGTTCAGGCTGACTGCCGCGGGCAGATGGGCGGCGAGCGAGGCCCGTCCGGGCTGCCAGTCTCCCCGGCGGGCGAGATGTTGAGCGACCGCCCCGAAGCAGGGGAAATCATCGGGGGCGTTTTGGGGATTCGTGGCGGGACGCAGGTGACGTCGCCCCGTCAGCATGTAGTGCATCGCCACCGTGTGGGTGTTGTCGGGATGGGTGACCGAGCGGATCTGGGCGAAGCGGTCGGTCCTCTGGGCGAGACGGGGCAGATGCTCTCCCACGAACAGATCGGGTACGACCGAGGGGATCGGTTGGAATTCCCCCCGGACGGCACTGGGGGCGTGGGGCTTGAGGTCCCACAGATCCTGATGGGCGGGGGCCCCGAACATGAACAGCACCAGACACCGCTTCGCGCGTCCGAAGCTGGCTGTCCCCTTCAAGGCAAGAGGGTCTGCCGGGGCCGCCGCAACCTGCGACCGCCCGGCCAGCAGGTGGGGGAGCGACAACCCGAAGGTGGACAGGCCCCCCGCGCGCAGCCACTCCCGCCGGGAGTGTGCGTCGGGGGACGCATTCAGACCGGGCCGGGCAGGGGGCATCGCGAAGACTCTCGGGGAGACGCGGCGGACTGGGTCAGGGAATCCAGACGAACTCTTTCACATTGAACAGCACGTGCGCGAGGTCTGTCCAGCCCCGTTGCTGGTCGTCGGGGGCGTACTGGGTCGCCTGGGTGGCGAGGAATTCGCGGGAGGCGGCAATCTCGTCGGGCAGAGCCGGCCGGGCGAATGCGGTCTCGTACATCCACTCGATGCGCGAAACCTCGTCGGCGCGCTCGGCCAGCGCCCGTCGGGCCCACAGCTCGGCCTGCTGGACCACGAACGGGTTGTTTAGCATGGCCAGGGCCTGGGCGGGGACGTTCGACACCGCCCGGCGTCCCATCGTGGTGAAGGGGACCGGGGCGTCGAACGCCTGGAACAGCGGATTGAGGAAATTTCGCCGGACCGCGAGGTAGATGCTGCGGCGGCCGGCGCCATCGAGCGGGCCCGAAGAACCGGGCCGACCCCGGCCGATCATGAAGGGGGTCAGGTGGGGCATCACCCCCGGTCCGTACATGCGTGTGTCGAGCCGTCCCGAGACCGCCAGCATCGCATCACGAATGGTCTCTCCCTCCAGACGGCGCAGGTGCGCCCGATGCAGCAGTTTGTTCAGCGGATCGGCCTCTTCGGTCGCGGTGTCGGCGGGTTCGCTGGTGAGGGCGTAGGTGCGCGACAGCACCAGCATGCGGTGCAGCGACTTGAGCGACCAGCCCTGCCGGATGAATTCATTGGCCAGCCAGTCGAGCAACGCGGGGTGGGTGGGGGGTTGCCCCATGTTGCCGAAGTCATCGACGGTGCGGACGATTCCTTCACCAAAGTGATGCTTCCAGATGCGGTTGACAATCACCCGGCTGGTGAGGGGGTTGGCCGGATCCACCAGCCGCCGCGCGAGTTCGAGACGACCGCTGCCGGGGCCATAGTCTCCTGCGGTACCACCGAGCGATTCCAAAAACCGGCGGGGGACCTCGTCGGCGAAGCGATTGGGGTTGCCCCGCGGATGCAGCTTTTCGTTGAGGGGGGTTCCATCGATCAGGCCAATTGCCCGTCGCCCGTACTGGACCGATGCCTCCAACTGCTGCCTTCGTTCTGACCACAGCCGCAGGCGATCTTGCCAGGCCTTGGGCTGGGGGCCCAGTGCGGCCAGCAACCCGGTGGGTTCGCCGATGTTCCGCCGACCCCAGGCGACAAGTCCCGGCGCGGCGGGTTGTGCCGCTGTGGGTCCATCAGGCCGGGTGGCGTTCTGCCGGGCCGCCTGGGTTTGGGCGGCCGCCTCGCGCCAGCCATCGCAGAGCGCCCGGGCCAGCCCGAGCGCCCCCTGCTCGACGGGCAGGCGGGCCAATTCGGAGGCGAACCGGGGCGCGGCGGACGGTTGGGCAGGACCGGGCGGCGGTTGATCGGTGTCGCTGAACCGCACCTGTTCGAGGGCGAAGAACCCATCCCCTTCATCAAGCAGTTCCATGTGGGCGTGGTGCCCGACCCACTTGCTGACATCCTGCGAGATCCAGCGGAGTTCGCCCGGAGAATTCAAGCCAATCTCGAGGCCGCCATAAATGGGGTAGCGAATCTGCTGGAACTGATCGATCACCAGTCGCAGGCGGGCTCCCTGGCCGGCGACCCGATAGTGAATGCGGGCGTGTGGGATTTCGAAGGTGGGAGAATGCAGCGCCCCGTGCAGCCGTTTGAGCCGGGCACCACTGTGGGCCAGACCCAGGCGCGGGTCGGCCCCCAGCAAGGGCCCTGTGGCGGCGAAGGCCGGCTGTCGCAGGGGACGCTCACCCAATGCTTCACCACTCACGAACCAGCCCTGGTAGTCATCGCCAAACTGTGCGAACGAGGCTGACGTGGTGGAGGGGGACGGTGGGGTGACGGGCTCGGGCGCACGAGGCGCGCCCGCCAGTTGTTGCTGGAAGGCCTGCCAGTCGGCGGACGAGGGAGGACCCGTGCGGGACACCCCGAGTTTCCAGAGTCGCAGGGGATGATCGTCGGCCAGCGGGGCGGGATCCCGCAGCAGGTCGACCCAGGCCGCGAGTTGCTGCGCGTCGACGCCATGGGTCCGGGCCACCTCGTCGAGTCGTTCCCCCTCGGGGCCGGGGCGGAGCGACGGACTGAAGGTGATTTCGTCGCAGCCAATGTTTCCCCAGCCGCCCGCCTCGGTATCGACAATCTCGATGCGGGCGGTTTTTCCCTGCCACTCCCGTACATCCCACGTGGTCCAGTCGAGACGGTTGTTGTTCTTTCCGGTTGCCGTCCGGATGCTCTGGCCCGTTTTTTCGAGCTTGAGATTCACGCAGGTTTTCCCGGCATGGGCTCCCCCCCCCACCAGGAAGTGGATGTAGGGTTGTTCGATGGTGAACACGGGAGAGGTGAGTGTGCCAGTCAGCTCATCTGTGGCCCGCCGCTGGCCTTTCGCATCGAGTGCCGAGTGCGAGTTCACCAATCCTTTTCCGATCGCCCCCACATCCCCCTGATAATCGGGCAAGGGGAGGCGATTGGGCCGCGCGCCAAACGCGTTGCCTGTCGTGGTCCAGCCCCCCCAGGTGTCTCCCTCGAAATCGGCGAAAACCCGGGTGCGCTTCGGGGAGGCGGCCGGCTCAGTTCGATCGGGGCGCAGCACTTCCCGCGCGGCGGTCAGCCAGTTCGCGAGTTCGGCCGGTTCGAGAGTCGCCAGCCGGTCCAGCGAGTCGCGGGCAATCTCGGCGTTCAGCGTGTCGGCGGCGCGGCCCAATTCGAGACGGGACTCGGGCGGGTCGACTGCCTGGAGGGACATGCGCGAACTGCGCAGAAACCCGCACAGCGCGTGGTAGTCGCGGGCGGAGATGGCGTCGAACTTGTGGTCATGGCAGCGGGCGCACCCCACGGTCTGGGCGAGGAACGCCTTGGCGAAGACATCGACCTGGTTATCAAGCCGTTCGGCCGAGTCGACCCGGATGTCGACCGGCGAATGCTTCGATTCTCCCAGGAACCAGAACCCGGTGGCGATGGGCGATTCGAAGAAGTGCTCGGTGGGATTGCGGCGGGGTTCGGGCAGCAGATCTCCCGCGATGTGCTCGCGGACGAACTGGTCATACGGGACGTCGGCATTGAGGGCGCGGATTACATAGTCGCGGTACTCGGAAGCGAGGGGAATGTCGAAGTCGAATTCGTGCCCCGAGGTCTCGGCGTATCGCACCAGGTCGAGCCAGTGCCGCGCCCAGCGTTCGCCATAACGCTCCGAGGCGAGCAGGCGGTCGACCACCCGTTCTTCGGCCTGGGGTGTGTCGTCGGCCAGAAACGCCTGAATCTCGGGCAGAGTCGGAGGCAGACCGGTGAGGTCGAAGGTGACCCGTCTCAACCAGCCCCGTTTGTCGATCCGGGGATTGGGAGCCAGGTGGGCCCGTTCCAGCTCGGCCACCACAAGTTGATCGACTGGGTTGGCCACCCAGGCGGAGTGGTCGACGGCCGGGGGTTGCACACTCTGGCGGGGCTGCAGTGCCCACTGCTGCGCGCGTCGCGTCTCGAGATCGAATCCACTGGTCGGGGCGATCTTTTCTTCAGGCCATGTGGCCCCTTGGCGGACCCATTCGGCGATGGCCGCGATCTGATCGTCGGGAAGTTTCCCCTTGGGGGGCATCTGCAGATCGCCGTCGTAGCGGATCACCTGCAACAGACGGCTGGCGGAGAGATCCTGCAGATCGAGAGCCGCACCGCGATCACCCCCCGTCACCAGACCCGCCCGCGAGTCGAGGCGCAGGCCCGACTCTTGCCGCGTCGCTCCATGGCACTTCTGACAGACCTCGACCAGGATGGGCCGGACCCGCTTCTCGAAGAATTCCAGTTTTTCAGCCGCTTCGTCGGCCCACAGGAGAGCAGGCGTGGAGAGCAGACAGACCCAGGCCGTCAAGCAGACGAGGGAGAGCAGGTTCGGCCGGAAGTTCACGGGAGGAACACTCATCGCGGGGGAATCGCTGGCGGAGGGGTGGGAAGGGCCGTCTTACGCGGGGGAGGTGGAGTGTCGCCGTAGCAGGTCGAGCAATTCTCGCGCGGCGGCCTGGGCAAACTCGAGATCGTTGATGTGGCAATCCAGTTCTGTGATCGGAACCCCCCCGGCTGTCTCGCGGAGACCCGCGAACAGGCTGGCGCGGGAGGCCTGGTCCTCAAACGGCTGCCCCGGCTTGTCGATGGCCGAGACGCCGTGCCGGGGAAGCAGGATGCGGGTTGGCCCCTTGGCGGCGGCGGCCTTGGTGCCAATTTCCCGGCCCAATTGCCGGTTCTCGTCCGGGGTGGTCCGCATCAGGGTGACGGTGGGGTTGTGGCGATGGAAGTGCCGTTCGCGGAACTGAACCGGCACCGTGTCGAGCGGTCCGAAGTTGACCATGTCGAGCGCGCCGACCGAGATCACCTGGGGAATGCCCCGACGACCGGCGGCGGTCAGGCGGTCTGGTCCCGCCGAGAGGATGCCGCCGACCAATTCGTCGGCCAGTTCGGTGGTGGTGATGTCGAGCACGCCGGCGATGAGCCCATCGGCAATCAGCGTTTCCATCGCCTGGCCTCCATTGCCAGTGGCGTGGAAGATGAGCACTTCATAACCGGCGTCTTCCAGAATCTGCCGGGCGGCGGAGACGCAGGGGGTCGTGACGCCAAACATCGTGGCGGCGATGAGGGGGCGTTCGGCCAGGGTGCTGCGGGGACCATCCACGGGTTCGCTGGTTGGGGCGGGGGCGAGCGAGACCAAACCCGCCATGGCCCGGGCTGCCTGGTCCAGCACAGGGCGGCTGATGCGGTTCAGGCCGACGAGGTCGACCACCGAGTTGAGCATGAAGAGGTCTTTGTCTCCCACCCAGGGACGGACCTGTCCCGAGGCCAGGGTGCAGACCATGACTTTGGGGAGACCCAGAGGGAGGGCTCGCATGGCGGCGGTGGCGATGGTGGTGCCAGCCGAGCCCCCCAGCCCCAGCACTCCCGAAACCCGACCGGCCGCGAACTCGCGCAGCAGCAGGATCCGGGCTCCTTCGGCGGCAGTGGCCACAGCGGTGCCCCGATCGGGGAAGCCGCCGGTGGTGGGAGACGCCCCACCCGCGGCCGCGAACACCTGGTCGCGGGAGATGTCGGCCGGGAGGAACGGCTCTCCGGAGCAACCCACATCGACCAACACCACGGAAATGCCCAGGTCGCGCAGGCGGTCTCGCAGGAAGCCGGCTTCGCGTCCCTTGGTGTCGAGCGTGGCCAACAGGTAAACAGACATGAACGAGAACCACAACCGGGGCACAATGGGAACGGCCTGTTCCGCCACGCGTCGATTGCCTAGGCGAACACTTCGGGGCGGACGACCCCAGTCCCCGCGACAGGCAGGGGGCGACCATCGACTCCGGGAACCGTCAGGTGGGGATCGATCCCCAGCAGGTGCAGACTGGTGGCGAGCAGGTCTTTGGGAGAGACCGGCGTGTCGGCCACATCGCCTCCGTGGGGGTCGGTACTGCCAACCACGCGTCCCCCGGCGGTGCCACCCCCGGCCAGGGCGACCGAATAGGCCCGCGACCAGTGGTGGCGGCCAGCCCCGATGGGCTTCGAGTCGATCTGGGGGGTGCGGCCATGCTCGCTCATCCAGAGCACGAGGGTTTCCGAGAGCAGGCCCCGTTCTTCCAGATCGAGTAGCAGGGCCGAGTAGGCAAGGTCCATTCCCGGCAGCAGGTATTCCTTCAGTCGCGGGAAATGATTGGCGTGGGTGTCCCAGGCGCAGCCGGCGAAGATTTCGTAGGCGTCCCAGAAGACGGTGATGAACGGGCAGCCCGCCTCGACCAGCCGCCGGGCCGCGAGACAGCTCTGGCCAAACAGCGTCATGCCGTAACGCTCTCTCATCGCGGGCGATTCCCGCGAGAGGTCGAGCGCCCCGCGCAGCCGGTCCGAAGTGAGCAGCGACCATGCCTTTTGGCGGTGTCGGTCGTAAGTTCCCAGGCGGCTGTCGAGGTCCAGCCCCTGCCGCACGTCGTCGAACTGATCGAGCAGCCGGCGGCGTTGATTCAACCTGTCGGGCGAGGGGGTGTCGGCCGCGGGGCCCGTCTCGGACAGCACGAACCGTCCTTCGGGGGTGCAGCCCGCGTAGGGGTCGAGCACCGATTTGACCTGTGCGTCGGCCAGTTTGGGGGCCACCCGCGTCCCCACACCCGAGTAGGTGGGCCAGAAGGGATCGTAGTGCTGCCCCAGGAAGGCGGCGTAAGGACCAGCGAGGGGGACAATGTCGGACTTGGAATTCAGCAGCCAGGGAAGCCCGATGTTGTTGGGCATGTCGGCGGGCACACCCGGCCCCTGACCGGTGCGCCCCTGGGCTTCACGGGCGTAGCCGACAACCGAGCCCAGGAAAGGCCATTGCCGCACATCCCGTGGCCGGGTCTCGAGCGAAACGTCGTAGTCGGGAATGCCGCTGGCCGAGTAGCAGACGCAGTGCAACGGGTAGGGATGGGTGACCGAGCGGACCACAGTGACCCGGTCCATCACCTGGGCGACGCGCGGGAGGTGATCGCAGATCGAAATGCCCGGGGCGGCGGTGGGAATGGCTCCCAGTTCCCCCCGGATTTCCACCGGGGCCTCGGGTTTCGGATCAAAGGTCTCGTGTTGGGGGGGCGAGCCGTAGGGGAAGAGCAGAATGCACGACTTGGCCCGGCCGAATCCCGGGGTGTCGGAGCGGGGGGCTGTCTCGGCGGGGGCTCCCTGCACAGACTGCCAGTGCAGCAGGGTGTCGAGACTGAGGCCGAAGGCTCCCAATCCCCCCAGGCGCAGGGCCTCGCGGCGGGAGGGGTGATGGCCGAACCGGGTGTGGTCTCCCCCAAGACGGATCATGGTGCTGGTGGACTCCCGTGCGTGAAAAACCCAAGTCGAGTCTACCCGAACAGATCGATCATCGCCACTGGGTCTGCTTGACGGAGGGAGGGGTTGGCACAACGATGGGGGCACATCTTGACGCTTGGGGGAAAACGGTGTGCGAACCCTCAGCCAAGATGGCCTTCTCTCCGACGTGTCCGATACGATCGGAGGGCCCTCGGCAAGACCGGGTTTGGTCTGGCTGCCTCTTTGTTCACAGGGTCGGTGTTCCACGTGAGTTCCCCGGTTTCCCGTCCCCTGTTGTCACTGGTGATTCCGGCCCTGAACGAGGCCGAGAATCTTCCCCTGGTTCACACCCGGGTGGGCGAGTCGTTGGCCGCGATCCCCTGCGATTGGGAACTGATCTTCATCGATGATGGCAGCACCGATCGCACGGTCGAGGTGGCCCGGCGGCTGAACGCGGCCGATCCCCGGGTGCGCCTGATCAGCTTCTCGCGGAATTTCGGGACGCAGATGGGCATCCTCGCGGGGCTGGAGCATGCCGCGGGAGATGCCGTGGTGGTGATGGATGCCGATCTGCAACATCCCCCCGAGTTGATCGCGACGTTGTTCGAGCAGTGGCAGGCGGGATACGAGGTGGTCTACACGATCCGGCAGCGGACGGAGAAGGTGGGGCTGCTGAAGAAGCTGACCTCGGCGATGTTTGCCTGGAGCTTCAACCGTCTGGCCCGTCCGTCGATTGATCCCCAGGGGAGTGACTTTCGACTGCTGGACCGCAGGGTGGTCGACGCCCTGGTGGGGATGCGCGAGCGGCGACGATTTTTTCGTGGGCTGTCGACGTGGGTTGGTTTTCGTCAGATCGGAATTCCCTACGTGGCGGCAGCCCGGGCGTCGGGAACGACCAAATACAATCTGCGACGGCTGGTTTCGCTGGCTCTCGATGCCATCACGTCGTTTTCCTCGGTGCCTCTGCGGTTGTGCGCGTGGGTGGGATTTCTGTCGGCCGTGGGGGTGCTGCCCTACGCCTTCTGGGCGGTCTATGTGAGGTTTTTCACCGATCACTACGTTCCGGGATGGCCCGCCCTGATTGTTTCGGTGTTGTTCCTCGGAGGGGTGCAACTGATTTCACTGGGGGTGCTGGGGGAGTATGTCGGCCGGATTTACGACGAAGTGAAGGGCCGGCCGCACTACATCGTTCGCGAATCGATTGGCACAGAACCGGCCCGCCGTGCGCGGGGCGACACGGGAGACAGGCCGTGAGTCGGCTGGTGCTGACGGCCGACGATCTGGGGATCGCAGTCTCGACGAACGAGGCGATTTGGCGGGCCTTTCACGAGGGGGTGTTGACCCGCTGCAGCCTGATGGTGGTGGGTCCGGCCCGGGATCATGCCGTCGATTTGGTGCGGTCGCGGGAGCCGCAGATCCCCGTGGGGCTGCACCTGTCGCTGACGTCGGGCCGCCCCATCTCCCATCCCGAGACGATTCCCGACCTGGTCGATTCGCAGGGGCGGCTGTCGCGGGGCTTCGGGACGTTGTGGCGGCTGAGCGCCTGGGGGGGGGCGAATGTCCGCGGGCAGATCGAGCGTGAGGTGGCCGCCCAATTCGCCGCCTTCGCCAACACGGGGCTGCCGTTGGCACACGTGGATGGACATCGGCATGTGCACATGATTCCGCGGGTGTTTGAGATCGTGGCGAACCAGACGCGGGCGCACCGGTGCCCCGAAATCCGTCTTTCCCGCGAACCGCTTCCCCGCTGGAGCCGTCGGTGCCAGGAATGGTGGACGGATCCCCGGCGGTTTCTCGACCTGCTGCCGAACCTGCCCAAGCAGGGGTTGCTGTCGTGGTTCGCAAGTCGGGCGCGGCGACACCTGCGGGGATTGGCCACGGCCGACCGGGTGTATGGCATTGTGGACAGCGGCTGCATGACGCGGGAGCGTCTGCTGGCACTGATCGCCGACTGTCCGGAGGGAGTCAGCGAATTCATCGTGCATCCGGGGTTGAACCCGCCGG
>JBKCTR010000213.1:0-6354 GCA_046318755.1 Planctomycetaceae bacterium | reverse complement strand
GGCCATCGCGGCCACGGGAGCGGTCGCCCGCGCCGGTTGGCTGTGGCTGGAGCGGTTGCCGGGGCTGGGGAGTGGTCCGCGAGCGGAACCACCCGTCACTCCCCCCGACCAAGCCCTGCGCGAGACCGGGCCGAGCCAGCGGGGCACGCTGTCGCCACCATCGCTGTCCGGATCGTCTCCGTCGCGCAGCAGCAGTTCCGCCAGTCCCCCGTTTGGCACACCGCCGGGCAGATCCCCCGTGGCCCCGCCAGCGCTGCGCGGTGAACCCCCATTCCAGCCGCTTGAGGCTCCCCTGCCGCCGCCACAGGCTGCGCCTCGCCCCAGGCTGCCGGGGCCTCCCCCGGGCCACTTGCCCGAGGGACACCGGAACGGTTGAGGAGACCGGTCACCATTCGCCGGATGATTCGGGCAGAATGGCGTTTGCGTATCGGAAAACGGCCAGAAGACCGCCCGGAATCCGACGGGGGGCCGAAACTGTCATCCGGGTCCCCAGCCGAGTCAACACAGAAGCGTCGCAAGGCCCCCTGCGGCGCGAACTGCGGTGGAACAGCCGGGTGGGGAGCATTCGCCAACCGTCCCCCGACCGACTACCATTCGTTCACACCGACTCATTCAGACAGCCACCAGTTTCACGATGGATTCGCCAGCTTTGCCCACTGCATTTGTCCCTTCGGCCGAGGACGACGTCGCCCTCCGCGAGATGCTGGGCTACCTCAACTTTTCGAATGGTCAGCCGGACGCCAAGTTCCAAGGGCGGCTCAATCGGTTTGCACCGCTGCTGCAACAGGAGGCGGCGGGGGTCGCCCTGCGGGACTTGCTGCTGAACAGGCTGCGCCTGCTGGCGACTGAGGGGGGGGCGTTCAGCGACGTGACCCAGGCCCGCGGGGTGATCGAAGCGGTCTTCGACCATGTCATCCCCGCCTACCGCGCCTACCATGCCGACCTGTTGGCCCACGTCGACCCCAGCTTTTTCTACGATCCGTTCTTTGTGGCCCGGGTTTTCGAGGCAACCTTGGCGCAGGGGGGGCCCTGGACCGAGTCGCAGCGGGTGGTGGATGGGGCTTTGGGCCAGTTGAACGACTACCTGGGGCATCGTCCGGTGGCGGTGCTCGAGAATCGTCGGCGGATGCAGCCCTACACGCACGAACGGCATCGCCCTGTGCCGCTGTATCTGCGGCAGGTGGGGGTGGCGAACGGGCGGTACCAGCCGGTGGTCTCGCGGGCGCTCGAGATTCTGCGGTCGATGCCTCCCGCCGTGCTGGCGGGGGCCTATTTCGACCTCAACCTGCTCGACGAACTGGCGCTCGACCTGCGGGCGTACGACAACTCGCATCCGGTCTACCGCCGCACGAATTACACCTTCGGCGAGTGGGACCCGCACCGGATGGATGTCTCGGGGCGGTACCGCCGGTTCGTGGTGCGCTGTGTGATTCTCGATGCCCTGCTCAACTGGATGCAGTCGAGCCCCGAGATTCCCGAAGACGAACAACTCAGCGAGGCGGCGGCCGTGCTGGCAGGGACGATGCTGATGGCGTCGTCCATCAGCGGAGCCGGTCCCGACACGCACGATTCGAGCATCAGCCTGACCAACCTGCTGCCCCGGGTGGCCCGGCAACGCGACGCGTTCTACCAGATGCTGCTGCAGTCGATGACGGGCAAGCATGCCGAGCGGCTGCGTCGCGAGGCACAACTGGTGCAGCAGCCGTTTGGCAAGATCCGCCAGCACCTCAACCTCTACCTGGCCAACTATGGGTGCCAGCAGTTGCAGCGGTCGCAGTTGGCGTGGCTGTATGCGCGGATGGGGTATGGAGCGGCGGCCCGGCGGCAGGCCCGCATCATCCCCGCCGCCTCGACCCGCTTCGATACCGAAATCCAGCTCCAACTGACCCAGGCCATTCTCTGTGTCGATCAGCAGCAGACCAAAGAGGCGTCGGACTGTCTCGACGCCTCGGTCGACCTGCTGCACCGCGGAATCGAATGCGGAGCCCTGGCCGACCCGTGGAACATCCTGGGCTTCCAGGGACACTTCCCCCTGTTCGCCTCGCGGGAAGACGCCGTTCCCGACCCACGCATTGATCGCCTGCTGGCGATGATGGACCAGATCTTCAACGCCTTCAGCCGGGTTGAGTGCGAGGCAGCCGCCGCGGGCCAGGCCGAGTTGGTGGCCGACCTGCACCGCCGGTTTCAGACCCTCGCGACCTGGTGGGATCAATTCGCCTCGACGGCGGTGGCCGATCTGCAGCCCGGGCTGGGGGAGATCTCGTGCGATTCGGCCCGGCGGGTGGGGGAAGTGCTGCTGGCGTGGCGGGCGGCGGGTGAAGGGGCGGGCGACCTGGCCTTCTGGAAGAGGCATGTCGAGACCCTCGACTCCGCCCGGGCCTGTGCGACCGTCATCGAACTGCTGCTGCGGAAACGTGATACCGTCGCCTCGATGAACCTGCTGATCCAGTGGCTCAGCCAGGGGGAAACCGTCCCTCTCGAGGCGGGGGTCTACGCCTACTGGCCCCTGCTGCAAAACTGGGTGCGGATGACCACAACCCAACCGCAGGGGGGCCCCTCCGACGATCCCAAGAACTGGGATCGCCTGCGGACCTTCTTCGAACGGGTGGAGGTGAATGGCGGCGAATGGACCCAGCCCCCGCGAATTCTGGGCGAGGGGCCCGTCAGCCTGAAACTGGCCGGGGGGTTGCCTCCCGAAGAACGCCGCTCCCTCCAGGAACCCGCCGCGCCGTTCGATCCCTTCGAGTTACCCGAAGATTCGGAAGCGGAAGACAATCCGCTGTTTGGCGCGGCGTACGAGAACGTGGTCTTCCGCGACAGCGCCAATGACGGCCACCAGGGAGACACTCTCGACGAATCGACGTCGCACATCGACACCGACCTCGACCAGTTGGCCGGCCCCCTCGAACAGCGGTTGCGGTTTTTGGTGGCCCTCTCGAATGGCTGGCGGCTGGCGGCCGAGTGGGGGTTGAAGAATCATCCCGAGCAACTGGCCGAACGTCGGGCCGTGGTACAGGTCTGGAGCGAGCGGAACGAAGAGTTGATTCGCGGACTGGTGGCGCTGGTCGAACGGCTGAATGAGTGGCAGCCCCAGGTACCGGGGGGAGACCCCGATTCCCTGGCCGAGTTCGACCGCGAGCTGCACCTGAAGTTCAGCGTGCTGAACAACTCGATTGGGGTGGTGGTGGGGCTGCAGGAGAATGGCCGCATACTGCGAACGCTGCTGCGCGACGCGCCCCCGGCAAGTGACGTGCCGGCGGCGGGAACGGGCCTCGAAGAGCGGGTCCAGCGGCTCATGCAGGCGCTCGAGTCAAAGTCTCCCGAGGCGGTGCAGGCCCAGCTGATGCCCCTGCTGAAGCAACTGTCGCGTCTTCCGCTGTTGTATGTCCCCCTCGATCGGGGGGGGAAGGTGCGGGAGATCCTGGCGGCCCGCAACCTGCAGGGGCTGCTGCGGCTGCTGTTGCGGCGATTGCCTCAATTGGGGCTGTTCCGCGAAGGGTGGCAGGTGCTGCGGACCGCGTACAACATGGAGCGGGCCAACCCCCCGCAGGGAATGTCGATCACCGAGTTCGACCGCCTGCTCGAGACCTCGGTGCACGCCTCGCTCGAGGTGGTGCTCGACGCCTCCCGCGCCTGGCGCAGGCCTGACAATACCGACAAGAAAATCCTCGAGCTCTTCCATGGCATCACCGAACTGTCGATGCGGCTCTGGCTGAAGCACAGTTCGACCATGCGGCTCAGCACCATCGAGGCGATGAACGATCGCCACCTGTGGCGCGAAATCAAAACGTTCATCAAGAACTACGGGGCCGACCTGTTCCACCCCCGGATGCTGTCGATTGGCAACCTGCGGGGCATTGTCCAGCGCGGAGCGGCCGCCTATCTCGACTACCTCGAAGAGAACGCCGATCCCCTGCATCCCATCCGCCTGCTCAACGATATCGACTACGTGATGTCGCGGGAGTCGGCGGCCGACACCCTGGAGATCATCCTGCGGTCGGTCGTCGAGAAATTTGACCGGTTCCTGGAATACAACTCGACCACGACCCACTCCGATTACGGCGAGCAGTTGCACTGTCTGCTCGATTTCGAGCGGCTCGAGGCCGACTACGATCGGCAAGACTGGAACCTCGCCCCCATCCAGATTGCCCATGATGTCCTCTCGCGGGCCGGGCGGGCCAGTCTCGCCACCGAGTGGCAGAAGTACCTGGGCCGTAAGACCGGCCCGATGGCCCGCAGCTTTCTCACCAAGCTCAAGCGGCTGGAAAAGGCGCACGGCATGCGGCTCCCCAGCGTGACCGACCGCCTCAACGAGCGCTTCATCAAGCCGCTGGTTCTCGATTCGATTCTGGCTCTTGTGCGTCCGGCGATGATCGAGGTCCGCGAGGGAGCCAAGCAGGAAAGCTTCCCCCGGCTGGAAATCCTGGCCGAAGAATATCTCTCAACCTCCTCTGGCTCCCCCACCGATATCCAGCCCTGGATGCAGGAACTGGGCGAAGAGGTGCAGGTGGTCGAAGGAGAGCTGCACGCTCCGGTCCCCTTCGAAAGCAACCCCACCGCCCTCGCCCAAATCCCGATCTCGTTTGCGTCGATTCGCGAACAGATCGATCAGTGGGAACATGCCTGAGAACGCGGGTGGGCTGGGTCATGTGGTCCGGGTTGGGAAATGACCGTTGCGGTACACGTGGATGCGTGAATGATTCTTGCAGCCGACCGACTGCCGGCTATCACTTGTTGGCAAGATCGCGCTGCGATTTGGTTATTACGCTCAAAAGCGATGGAGTTATGTTTGGGCTTGGAGTGATGTGCTAAGCGGTTCAAGCAGCGACAATGATCCGACCATAGTCGATGATCCGCATTGAGTACGCTTGGCCATAAGGGTCCGCGAAACAATAACTTGATCAATTTCTCTTTCGAGGAATGATCGTGTAGTTCCACTCGCCGTGGAACCGTGCTCGTCGGATGTTGACCTTTGCCAACTCTTCGTCGCTGATTTTCACACCCGTTTTGTAGTCGGTCGTGTCGATGGCTGCCTTGACGATCAGGCCGGCTTCCGTGGTCGTGTTGCTGATGAGTTCGACAATCACTTGGTACGACGTGAGCGGCCGTCCTCGCCAGTTCTTGGTGATGAAGGAAAACAGCCGGTGCTCAATCTTATTCCACTTGCTTGTCCCCGGGGGGAAGTGGCTCACCTGCAGCGGGAGCTGCAACTCGTTCGCAAGTTCTTGCAGAGCGACTTTCCAGAGTCGATTGCGACTGCTGTTGCTGCCACCACCATCGGCGGTGATCATGAGTTTCTGTGCTCTCGGGAACCGAGACGCTCCCATTTCGTTCCACCACCGGCGGATACTTCCAACCGCGAACTGCGCGGTGTCATGATCGATACCGACGCTGACCCAACCCTCATTGCTGACCAGATCGTAGATTCCATAAGGAATCGCTTTGCCGAGTTTCTTGTCCGGAAAATCGTGGACATTGACTTTGGTCGGAGTTCCTTTTGGCTGCCACTCGGTGCCGACCGCCTTGAATTCCCCGACCAATTCCTTCTTTTTCGTGTCGACGGAGATCACCGGCTGCTGCTGACGCTGGAATTCTCGAACCCGTCGATTGATGTAGCCAAACTGGGCGTCTCGATCCGGATGCGATGCTCCCTCGTTCGTCTTGCGATTGGCCTGCAGACTATAGCCAGCGGATTTCAACAGCGCCGCCACGGTACGATCGCTGACCTGGTGACGCTGTCGCTTCAGTTCCTCCGCCAGCCTTCGTGTGCTCTTGCACGTCCACCGCAACGGAGATTCCGGATCCCCACGAGTCAGCGGGTCGATCATTTGCTCCAACGCCGCCCACAAAGTTGGATCGATTTCAATCAATTGTTTTCGTCCGCCGCCAGGACGGCGGACTCGCGGCTCCACGACCTCGCGAGGATGCGATTCTCGATACCGCAATTCGTGTAGTCCCGTCGTGATCGTGTTCCGGGACAGTCCTGTCGCGGCGGCAACGGCCGTAACACCGCCCCAGCCGATTTGCGCGGCTTCAGCGGCCGCCCACTGGCGTCGCATTCGTTCATCCATCACAGCCTGCAATGAAATGAACTTGCTTCGAATCCGTTCCACAACGATTGCGTCCTGCATTTCTCAATGGTCGTCGAAACCACCGGGCCCCGCAACCCTTTTTTGCTCAAGTTATTGTTTCGCGGATCCTTAGATCGCCGTCCTGTCACCCCGGCACATCGATGATCAAATCTCAGAAAATCCGCTCGGTCCGTGGCACCTGCCCCGCACAGCTCCTGAGGCGTCATACCAAATCCCATCGTTAGAAAAGAGTACACCATTTGTCATGAACATTTCACGCGCG
>JBKCTR010000212.1:0-2630 GCA_046318755.1 Planctomycetaceae bacterium | reverse complement strand
GAATTGGTGGAGATTGAAAGGAAGAACGCACGCGGGGAACGCTTGGATCACGCCCGAGCCCCTGCGAGCCGATGGGTCACGGTCGAGGGGACCGCCCGACCGGCACAAATCCATGAGTTTCGATGCGAGCCTGTCTGTGCCGGTGGGGGCGTTCAGCGGCGACACATCCGGGGACACCTCGGGGGGGGCATCCGGCCGCCTCACACCGTCCGTTTGGCGATTACGGTCGCCAGACGTGCTTCCCGCGCATCTTCTGCACACCGTGCAGGGTCTCCATCACGTTGTAGGCGCTCAATTCGCACAGCAGTTGGGTCACCTTGGCGTGCTGATCGTCATTCAGCAGCGGCTCGACTTCTTTCATGAGCGAAACCAGCCGGCTCTCTTGGCTCTTCAGCTCTTCGCTGTCGACATGCCCATCCGCCATCGCATCCAGGAAGCTGGTCAGCTTGCGGGCGTAATCATCAATCAGGGTCGTCTCGAAGTTGTCGTCCATCCACTTGAGGCGCTTGGCCATCGAATCACCTGGAAAAATCATGAAGGAGGAACGAAGAAACAGCCGGTGCGAATGCCACGCCCCGGCCTCTCTTCAGAAACAATCAACAATCACTTCAGCAAGGCCCGAATCTCGGACATCCGCTCCTGGAGCCGGGAGCGTCCCGAAGGGGCCGACACCGCCTCACGCCAATGCTTGGGCAAAAAACTGAGCTGGGTGCATTCCAGCACGGCGGCCAGTTCCTGGTATTCCTTTTCCAGCCCCTGGGCCGACGGGATGAATTCGCGGAACGCCTGATCAATGTCCGCCCGGGTCAGCGAGTCACGCCCCTCGGCCAGCATCTGCCGTTTCGCCGCCAGCACCACGCTCTCGATGTCCGATCCACTGAGGTAGCGATCGGGCTGGATTTCCGGAATGGCCCCTTCCGCCAGCTTGAGCTTGTTCTTCTTCGCCAGGACCTTGAACATCTCGGCGATCTCGGCTTCATCCTGCGGGTAAAACAGGGGAATGTGCACCTCGGCCCGCCCCTGCCGCTTGAGGTCGATGGGAAGCAGTTCCGGACGGGCGGTCATCAGCATCCAGATGATCTTGCCCCGATATTGGGTGTCTCCCATCTGGCTGGCGATCATCGCGAAGACCCGGCTCGACGTTCCCGAGTCTCCACCCGCCTCCCGGTCTCCCAGGGCCGCGTCCGCCTCGTCGATCATCACCACCACCGGCCCCAGCGATCGCAGCACATTCAGCACCTGCTCGAGGTTCGACTCGGTCTCGCCCACGTACTTCGAGCGGAAGTTGCGCAGTTTCACGCAGGGAATGCCGACCGAACCGGCGTAACACTCGGCCAGGAACGTCTTGCCCGTCCCCACGGGGCCGCAGAACAGATAGCCCATCGGGGCGGCGTCGAACCGCCCCTTCTGCAGCAGCAGGGCGTCCTGCTTGAGCCGCTCTTTGGCCGCCTCTTGTCCCACCACCAGCTCGAGCGTGTGCTTCGGTTCGACGAACTCGATCAGGCCGCCGCACTGCCGCTCGATGAGCGTTTTCTTCAACTGCTTGAAGCGGTCGACCCCGACCTTGCTCCCCGATTTCCCCTGCGACAACAGCGAATGCAGGCTGGTCAGGCTCAGGCCGTTGGAAATATCGGCTAATTCCTCGGCGGTGAATTCGGTCAGCTCCGACAGCTTCTGCGATTTCGCCATCCATTGGCAGAACCGCAGCCGCTCTTCCCGGTCGGGCATGGGAAGCTGGATCGCCGCCACATGCGCATTGCTGGTCTGCCGATCGTTCACCTCGGGGATATTGTCGGCGTTCAGACAGAAGGCCACGTTGGCCCGCTTGACGAACGGGTTCTGGGCCCAGTTCAGGAACCGCACCAGATTGGTGCCCGACCCGCGCGACAACGAAGGCAGATCGGCCGCCGGGGCCAGGTACTGGGCGTAATCAAACACCACCGCGATGCTCTTCCGCTGCGACGGTTCTTCCTCCACCAGCAGCCGGTCAATCAGTTTGTCGAGCGCCAGCAAAACCGGTTCGGGATCGCGGGGCCAGGTCACCGGTTCGCCAAATTTGGCGGTCAGAAACTTCTGCATCTCCAGCAGCCGTTTCTGATTTCCCCCCACGGCGGGACGCAGACCTTTGGCGAGGTCGTACTGCACCACCACGTCCCACTGCCCGAACACCTGCTCGGACAGAAACTGCATGAGGTTGCCGTAGTCTTCACTGCCATCCGGCCGGGGGCAGCGGACCAGATCATGCACGTTGCCGTGAAACACGAACAGACAGTTGGTGTCGGCCAGATACAGTTCCGCAAACTGGCGGGCCCAGACCGGATACCAGTCGGGAAATGACGCCGGACCGGCCGGCAAAGGGGCACTCGGTTCCATCGAAATCGGTCTTCCGCAAGAAACACGAATCGGGGAGAAGACAGTCCCACCACCCCGCGCGGGGTGTGGGCCTGAACGAGCTGACCGCCGCCCGGCTCAGTTCGTGGTGGTCTGCCGGGCGGGCCCCGGCCGGTTACCAGTCGGGATTGGCCGCCGGCCCGGCCGGCAAAGGGGCTCGGGGGTCCATCGAAATCGGTCTTCCGCAAGAAACACGAATGGGGGAGTTGACAGTCCCTCCCCACCGCGCGGGGTGTGGG
>JBKCTR010000211.1:0-4493 GCA_046318755.1 Planctomycetaceae bacterium | reverse complement strand
GGGGGCTGCCGATTGGGCGGATGGGTCGGGAATAGTCTCTGCGTTCATGACGGTTCTCGCGGTTCAAAAATCCGACCCCGCTGTGGTTCGCGTCCGGCGAGCAGGCGGGGTGCGGTGGATTCAGTCCTCGGAGGAGGGCGGATCTGGTCTGCGGTACGGAGTCGGTGGAGGCTCGTCTAACCCTTGGTCCGCCAGTTTTTGGCGAATCATTTGATTCGAATGGAGGATGAGGGTGCGCACTTGAGAGATCGTCAAACCCATGCCGTCGGCAATGTCCTGCAAAGTCTGTTCATGGTCGAGCCGGCGTATGAAGACTTCGTAACAGAGTTGTTCCTTTGGGTTTGGCGAGTCTCGCAGGTTGTCCAAGATGACGTGCAACGTCCGCCAAAACTCGCGGTTGGCGACTTCGTCTTCAATCGACAGCGCCTCGGCGGCATCGTCCCGGGCCTGGGCCAGGTAATTCTCGGTGTGGCGGGTCCGGGTCGCCGCCATCTTCCGAGCATCCGAGGCCAGTCCGCTCATCACACGGCGTGCCCAGAAAAGCCATTCCCCGCGATCGCTGTTCCAGTGGTCGCGAATCTCGGGTCGGCTGAGGTGCACGACGAGTTTCTGCAGCAAATCGTCGACATCGGCGGGTTGGCGGACGTGGGTGCGCGCGTGTCTCAGGAAGCGGTGTTTGTACACACCATGGATCAGATGTGTGACGGCCGCGAGCACAGTCTGGGGGTTGCCAGTTTGATACTTCCGGATCGACGCCACTTCACTCAACACCCCCAACGCCCAGGGGAACCATTCCATCAGATTGCTGTCCCATCGGGCTTTTACCCAGGGTTTTCCAAGGTGTTTCGCGAAATCCCGCAGCACCTCGGGGGACTCCGCCGCGACGCTCAAATGACGTTCGGCGTGAGCGGCCAGTTCGGTTCGGTACACCTTCTCGATGAGGTTGGTGACCGCCTCTGGAATCTTGTCGGGGGCGGCGTGGCGATATTGGCGAATGGCACTGTCGCGCAGATCGAAAAGGTCGTCATTCACGCGAAACTCCCAGCTGAAGGGGCGAGCGGGAAATGGTCCGGGTTGTCGAACCACTTCTCTGGCGGCATGCTTCTCGGGTTCCATGCGCACCTCTGCCATCATAAAGGATGCGAGTCGACCTCTTTGTGGAGCCAGACCAACCAGGTTCCGCACGCACAGCGTTCGATTTGAGAGTTGGGTGGCAACTGATCGGGGTGATAGTACATTCGCACAGAAGGCCTGGTGCTTGTGTGCATATAGACGGTCTGAAGATTGATGATCAACTGACGTCGATTCTGACCACGGGGTGCTGGTCGGGTGGGGGTCCACAGGTAGATCCACGCGCGGGTGGGCCAGATCACCAGACCATCGAACTCGAGCGACTCAGCCGGAAGGCTGTACCCTTCACGCATTTGGCGGATCAAATCGTTGCGACATGCGATTGTACTGTTGATATCCAAACTTTCCCGTTCAAGAAAGCCAGTCGAGATCACCAGGCGAAGGTCACCGGCTTGGACCAGATCCGGTCGGCCGTTCACCGAGACGTGCGTGGCCGGAAATCGTCCGTGGTCTTCGGGAAACTGTTTGTTGTTCTGAGCGACGGAATCCGGCGCGAAGAGTTGCATGTCGCAGAAGAACCCCTCTCCGTGGAGTGGCGACCGACAGGCCATGAATCGTGTTGTGAAATTGTCGTTGGCATATCGCTTGGCCCGGCCAAGACGTGCTCCCCGCGCCAATTCGGAGTCGCTTTGAGTGCCAGTATCGTACTCATTCGGCTGAATGATCCTGGACATGACAGATCTCGGGGCGGGAGGTGACAGCGACACGCCGTGGGAATGGCGGTGGGCAGGAGGCCGGTGGACGATTCTGAAGTCAGAGGCTCATTCGCAGGGAATGGAGGTATGGTTCGCGGGGCCAATTGAGACCGTCGGCGCCGGCTTCGACTTTTTTGTGGGTATAGAGCAGCAGTGCCTCCAGTTGGGTCCGGCCGATCGCGACAATCTGCGGATCGTTCGCGGCATTCATGATGATGGCCAGATGCCAGTTCGGGGACGAATTTGGACCGTCCCCAGTGGAGGGATCAGTGGGTGGGGGAGCCAGCAGATTCCGATCCGTGCCCGCCAGGGCCCGAACACGGGATCTCACCTCGTCGCGATGCTCGTCCAGCCAGCTGAGGAGTGTCGGAAACGAGTCTCTCAGTCGTCGTTCGGCCGAACGCTGTTTGAGCAGATTGTCGATTTCCCCGGGGACCTGATGGGGACGGGTGCTCAACTTGTGGAGATACAAAGCAGCTCCATAATGAAATACCTGAGCAACCACTGTCCAGTCATTGTTGGCCGAGTAAACAACCTTCAAGGCGTCGCGTTTGAGGAGCGTGGAACAGAGAATCAACTCAGGAAAGTTTGGCAGCATGGAACTCGTGCTGGGTCGTTTCAGCCCTTCACTCGAAAAGCCCAGGTCAAAAATTCCCACATCGCACGGAGGATTACGGTGAACTTCAGCCCGCGGATCCATCAGCTGACTCCAGTGCTCCACGAACCAGGTTTCAAATCGACGTGCGGGATAACGACGAAAGGCCTGGTCCAGCGTCTGACGTTCCGCTTCGGTGTCTTCAACAATCAAAACTCGAGTGGGCGAGTCAGGCATGTTCCTCTCCGGTAATCGGGTTTAATCCGGTGTGTGTCGCGGCGGTAAGTTCCAGGCAGAAGCACGCTCCGCCTTCAGCATTGTCCGCGATGGTCAGGCTGCCGTTCATGCGTCGCATGAGGTTCACGGCAATCGCCAATCCCAGACCGGTGCCCTGGGAATGGGTCGTGAAAAAAGGAGTGAAAATCCGGCTGCGATCGGCCGAAGTCACACCGACTCCGTTATCTCGAAACCGGATGCGGACCCCCTTCGTGGTGAATTCCAGATGGATGTCCACCTTCAGGGATTGGGTGGGTTGCCTCCTTCCATGCCGATCGGCATTGGCGGCCAGGATCCCAAAAACTTCCTGAAGACCGGATCGACTGACGATTACCGAAAGTGGTTCCACACCGGATGGGCGTTCCGGAACATGCAGGTCGAACCCAATGTCCTGCCAGTAGTGCCGAAGGTCCGCCACGATGGAATTCAACACCGGTTCCAGACGGGTGCCATGAACATCGGGCAGAGGTTTGTCGCTCACGTAACGGCCAAAGTCACGCAGGATTTCCATTGCGCGGACAACTTCTTTCTCAATCAGTCTGGCGTTGAAGCGCAGCGACTCTCTCTGCGGGGATCCCGACGGCATCTGAGCGAGGTCCTGCTGTATATAGAGACAGGCACTCTCGATCGGACCAAAAAGATTTGCCAACTGATGCGTCGCCATGGCCGCCGCCGCCTTGGCTCCATCGAGCACGCCTTGTCCCTCGGCAACGCGCGAGTAAGCCAGGGCTTGCTGGGCGGAATAGAGTGCCGAGGAGATACAGTTGCAGGCCCAGGAGAGTGTTTCATGCTCAAAGGCTGTAAACCGGTTGGGAATGTCGAGTGCCAGGAGGCCGACTTTGACATGGCCATGGAACAAGGGGACCTCGAGCCACCGTGCATCGGTTTTCTGAAATTCCTGTCGCCACAAATCGCGGACTCGATAGGACTTGAGCGACCCCGGGTACTCCGAGAAAAGTGTCGGTCCAGATTGGGCGGTTTCATCATGCTCGAAAATGACTGGGCGGGGCTCACCTTGGAACAGGAACCAGACCACGTCGTTGTGATCGGCTTGAGTGATTGTGAACCCCCCATTGCGAAACCGTTCCGCAACTACGGGATCGGAGATTCCAAACTCGGCCTTGCTTCGCAGTGTCAGCTGTTGGTCCTTCGACTCATCACACAAGTAGATGCGCGCCCAACGATGTCCGCGCTGCCGGAAGAAGTTGAGAATTCGTTCGCATGTCTCTGCCAGGTTGGTTACCACGAGGGTGTTTCGCACCAAATGTGACAGTTCTACAAAGGCGGTGAGATCCGTGACCTGCTGCACTACCCCCACCCAGCCGTCAGCCTTTAAGGGTGAACGGAGTTGACTTCGAAAATCCTCGAGTGGGGCAACCGTCTCGGCCCATTGCCGGGATCCGGGGGAGGCATCGCCCTTATTCAAGTTATCTAAGTGAAACCGTGAGAAGGCATGAAGATGCTCCGCCGCATTCTGTTCCAGGGTCAGCCGCATGGCACGACTACAACCATCGGGCAATGGGGGACGGGTTCCCGGTGCCACGGTCAACGGCCCGTTCCAGCCTGACGACTTGCTGTGGTCCGCGACCATGGCGGCGCGGTTGCGGTAGATGACCCGGCCGTCGCGCGCGATGAGGCGGAACTCCGAGGGAATTTCCTCGAGAGCCCGTTCCAACATCCAGCGACGGCGGGACTGGTCAAAGGCCATCGCCAATTGCGCCGCCACGACTTCCAGCGAAGAGATCTCGTTGGGTGAGGGAGGCTGACCGTCTTTGCGCTCGATATGGAGTGTGCCG
>JBKCTR010000210.1:0-2049 GCA_046318755.1 Planctomycetaceae bacterium | reverse complement strand
GGTGCGCTGTTCCTGCCGCGCAGGGCCCGGCATGGCCCGTTCCCCCTCCGGTTCCTACGATCGAGGCGGCTCCCGGCGGCACTCTCACAGACCGTCCGGGATTGCCACTCTGGCCCTCTGGCGGTTCCCGCCCCCCGCATTCCCTGCATGTCTGATCCCTACGGCTGGCAACACCTGCGGCTCATGCAGCAGGACCCCGACCGCTTCTTTCGCGAACTCCATCGTGATCAGGGAGACATTGCCCGCTTCGTGCTCGGTACCGACACCTGCTGGTCCTTCGCCCATCCCCACGCTCTGCAGCAGATCCTCACCACCCACTGGCGGCAATTCCAGAAGACCACCCGGTTCCGCGAGGTGGTCTCGCGGGCCCTGGGAGCCGGTCTGCTGCTGGCGGAAGGAGCCGGGTGGCAGCGGCAGCGGCAAGCGGTCCAGCCGGTTTTGAATCAGGCCGCCGCGCCGACCTCACCCGATGTGCTCTCCAACGGCTGGCAGACGCGCCTCGACCGCTGGTCGGCGGTGAATCGCATCGATCTCGATGAAGAACTGCGTGCCGGGTGGATGGAGCAATGGCTGTGGCAGTTGACGGGGCTCGACCCCACCCCGTGCGTGGCCCCTCTCCGGCAGTCGCTGCGCGGCGTCCAGTTTGCCCTGCTGAGGCAATTATTCCAGGTGTTTCTGCCTCCCCGCTGGTGGCCCTGGTGGGGTCGGCGGGATGAACGGCAGGCTCTGCGCACGTTCCGTCGCCTCACCCGCGAACTCTGGGAGCAAGCGCTGCCGGGCAGCCGGTATCACCACCTGCGGCAAACCCTCACCACCCACGGCACATCCGCCACCGCCGGTCTGGATGAGGCCCGCACGCTGCTGTTCAATGGTTACGAAACCACCACCTGCGGGCTGCTGTGGACGCTGTGGCATCTCGCCAGACACCCCTCGTGGCAGGATCGGGTGGTCACAGAGATTGCGGACCAGCCCCACTCGCAGGGGCCGCGCGACTCGACCATTCTCACCGCCTGCTGGCACGAAGCCCTGCGGCTGCATCCTCCGGCCTACCTGCTTTCGCGCGAGGTCTGCGAACGGGTCGAGATTGCCGGTCGGTCGCTCTCGGCGGGTGACCAGGTCTTTCTGTTTCTGCCTCTGCCACACCGTGATCCCCGCGCGTTCGAATCTCCCGACGAGTTTCGTCCCGAACGGTTCCTGCATCCGGCCGCCCACCCCACGGCGGCTGGCGGGTGGCTTCCGTTTGGCCAGGGGCCCCGGGGCTGTGCTGGTGATGCTTGGGCCGGCCAAATCTGCCAGCAACTGCTGCTTCCCCTATTGCGGCAGCACCGTCTGACGGTTTGTGAAGAGACTCCCGAACCGCGCCCCCAGTTCGGCTTCGCACTGGCACCCGCGGCCCCGGTGTGGGTCGCCCGGGCCCCCCTGTGAAGGAGAGTTTGGCCGTGAGCAGGTGCGGATCAGGAGGGGGGACGCCAGCCGGCGTCCCGCGATTTTCTTGCGGCAATCCCGTCGGTTTCTGATAGGATAACACAAGACAACTGCGTCACTTCAGACCCTTCCTGCCGCCGCGCCGCCATGTGGAAACGACTTCTCCCCCTTGCCGTCGTCGCAGGCCTTGTGGGATTGGTCGCGGCGTCGATTCGGCTGCCAGTCTCGCCCCGCCCCGCCTCGCCGGAAGTGGGCCTGCCCAGCGAAGATTTGGCGCCGACAGTCCAGGCCGTCAATCGGCTGTTTGAGACCCGCTGGCAACAGGCCGGGCTGACGCCGGCCGTGCCGTCCGCCGAGCTGCAGGTGCTGCGCCGGCTCTCGTTGGCGCTGCAGGGAACGATTCCGTCTCTGGAAGAGATTCGCGAGTTTGAGGCGGACCGCCGTCCCGATCGGCTCTCTCATTGGACGGGCCGGATGCTGGCCGACTCCCGGTTTGCCGACTATTTCGCCGAAAGGTTGGCGCGTGCTTATGTGGGCACCGACGAGGGGCAATTCATCGTCTTCCGTCGCGACCGTTTCACGCAGTGGCTTTCCGGCCATCTCCAGCGGAACACTCCCTACGAC
>JBKCTR010000209.1:0-8888 GCA_046318755.1 Planctomycetaceae bacterium | reverse complement strand
TGACAAGCGGTGGATCTTCGAAGAGTCGCTGCGGACCCCGTTGTTGATCCGTTGGCCGGGGGTGGCGCGCCCCGGCAGTGTGAACTCGCAGATTGTCTCGCTCGTCGACTTTGCGGGGACGTTTCTCGAAGCGGCGGGCCTCCCCGTGCCGGCCGATTTGCAGGGACGCAGTCTGCTGCCGTTGTGCCGGGGAGAGACCCCGGCCGACTGGCGCCAGAGCCTCTACTACCGTTACTACGAATACCCCGAGCCGCACCATGTCCGACCGCATTACGGGGTGATCACCGACCGCTACAAGCTGGTGCATTACCACGCGCCCGATGTGGACGAGTGGGAACTTCTCGACCGTCAGGCCGATCCGCAGGAGTCACGCAGTTTTTACAGCGACCCGGCGTATGCCGACACGGTGATCGAACTGCGGGCCGAGCTGGCGCGATTGCGGCGTGAGGTGGGTGACGAAGCTCCTCCTCCCCGGGCAGCATATGGTTCCGAGCGGTTCGACACCGAGCAACAGCCTCCAGACCCGACGACGTAGCTGCGGGTCGATCGGTCGACTGGATTGGACAATGCGGATTGAGGCTGTCGGGGCCCGCTCAGGGGCGATCACGCCGGCGGATCTCCACCCGACCGTCGGCATACGCAGTCAGATCGAGGATCTCGTCGCGCAGCCGGACTCCGGTGACGGTCAATGAGGGCCAGTCGTGCGGCAGGCGGGGCCGCACGGTATAACCCTCGGGAGTGGGTTGAAAGCCGAGGAAGCCTTGCAGCAGCACCTGCGGCACCAGCACGCTTTCGAGAAATTCCTGATCGAGCCCCAGTCCGCCGGCTGTGCCGCCCCCCTGCAGTTTCCCCCGGCCTGGCTTGGCGTAGTAGTCCCGGTAGCCCCCTTCCGCCTGGACTTCGCGGAACCAAGTGGCAATCTCGCGCAGGCGACGCCGTGCATCCTCGGGACCATTCGACCGCAGTCGGGCCATGAGGTCGTGATAGCTGAACCCGAGCACCGCCCCGCCATCCTGAACCTGGTCGCCCCAGGGGACGCTTTCGGGTGACGTCCACGCCCAGACATAGGTCTCGATGTTGCGGCGGGTCGTGGCGCGGGGGGCGAACCGCCAATGGTAGATGTCGGCTCCCCGCGAGGTGTCCCCGGCGATCTCACGCCGGCCGTCGAGCCAGTCGAAGATTTGTTTCGCCTGCTCATCACTCGCCAGCCCGGCGTGAATCGCCTCCAGATTCACAAAACTGAAGCCGTAGTCGTACGCCTGCCCGGTCGAATCGATCCAGCCGACGAACCGGCCGGTCTCGCGATTCCAGAACCGGGTTTGAAAATCGCGCCGGATTTCCTCGGCCAGGATGGACAACGCGGCCAGATCGGGAGCAGCCATGGCCGTCGGGATGGCCCATTCGGGATGTCGGGCGATCGCCTGTTCGAGCGTGAGTTGCGCGCGCAGCGCGTCGAACAGGCCAAGCGTTGCGAGGGCGTCATGACCGCCGAAGGGGAGCAGGTCCCAGTAGTTGTTCCCCACACCCAGTCCAGGGCGGGGGACGTTTTGTCCCCGTTTTCCCTTGGCAAGGCCACTGCGGCCATCGTGGCCGACCCAGGTGACGTGGACATGCTTTTCTTCCCGCACGCGAAACTCGCGCAGAGAGAACTCGAGTGCCTGCCGCATTCTCCCGATATTCCGCCGCAGAAAGTCGAGATCGTGGGTCCACACGAAGTAGTCGTGGCAGCCCTTCAGATAGTTGGAATTGGTGATGGGGTGCCGGGTGTCGATGGCGGTCAGCAGCGACTTGAGATCGAGTTCGATCCCCTGGGCATGGTCGAGGCGCAAGCGGTAGCGGGTCAGCAGGCCGGCATGGCCTGGTTGACGCCAGAGAGGGATGTTGGCGAACTGCATCTCGCTGGGGACGGGAATGGAAACCGCGCGGTCGGCCGACCACGATGGTTCGCCTTCAAGCAGCCACTCGATGGTGGCGGTGGTTTGCGGGCGGGCACCCCGGGCAGCCCATTCGAGGCGGGCGAACGGGGCGACGATCGTGCCGCAGCGGAAGGGGGGAGTGACCAGAGTGATGGTGTCGGCGGTCGCCTTGAGACGCAGGCCGACGGCAGGGTCGATCCCTCGTACCTCGGCCCCCGCAATCTCCCAACCATCGGTGTTGGCGAGAGGTTTCAACCCGAACGACTGGATGGCCCAGACTTCGTCGGCAATTGAGAAGTGGAAGCCGACACCCGTGCTTTGCTGCCATGCGGGGAAGGGCCAGCCTTCACTATGGGCCATGCCGCGGTGCTGCTGCATCGAGACATAACCCTCGGCATCGATCCGTTTCCCCAGCAGGGCGTCTCGGTACTGGGTGCGGCGCTGGGCCGAGACCCATAGGCTGGACTGCGGCAGCCAGGCATCCCAGAGAGTGCAGGTGATGAATGAGCCAGGGTGGTGCAGGCGGTGCAGCTCATTGAGCGACTGGAGTTCCGCCTCGTGCCCCGGCACTGTGAAGACAGGGAAGTCATCGGCCACGATGACGCGGCTCAGCGTCAGGCTGAGAAGGGACCACAAGCAGATCAGCGATGACACCAGGCGGGACATGCGGGGCTGAGAACCGGGGACAAAGAAGCGTTTTGGCGGGCAGGTCGGAATCTTCATGAATGGTTTACTTCCGAACACAGCGGCGACCTTCGGTCAAGCACTCACTGTGGTAGGTGACAGGAAATGGCCAACAAACGATTCCGCGACTCCAGGTGACCAAAAAGACTGGAAGATCGTCAGTTCTGCTGGGGTACGAGGTGTTTCAACTGCATCATCTGCAGTCGCAGAGGATCCTGGGGATCGGAGGAGGAGTACGACAGTTTGAGTGATTGCAGCATCGGGAGGTCGAACAGTGGGGACAAGTCCCGGACGGCTGTTTCCCGCAGATCGAGTGCATTCAGATGACGGGCCTCCTTGAGCCGGCGGATGCTGGTGAGGGGAGTCAGGATGGCGTCGATGCGTTCGATCCGTTCGACGTTCAGATCGTCGAGCGAACCCACTCCCGAGCGGCAGAGATCGATGTATGTGAGGGGAATCCGGGCCAGAGGATGCAGACTGCGAAGCTCACGGCAATCCGACACGGTGAGGACCCGCAGGGTGAGCATGTTCTGGAGTGGCGTCAGATCGGTGAAAAGTGAGCTGTCGAGCTGCAGTGTTTCGAATTGCAGGTCCTGCAGGGGTTCGAGCGACAGGATGCGGGTATGAGTCATCGAAAGTGTTTTCAACTGGCGGCAGGTGGCCAGGGGATCGAGACGTTCGACCTGGGTATTGCTGATATCAAGAGACTCCAAGGGCATGTCACGCAGGGGGGACAAATCGCGAACGAGGCGACAGTCTTTCAGCCGCAGGAAACGCAGTTTCAGCCCCCGCAGGGGACTGAGATCTTGCAAGAGTCCCTCGGACTGTCCGTTTTTGTGCAGGAAGAGTTCCTCGGCCCGGGCCAGCGTTGGGTTGTCCCTCAGGGCTTGCAGTGGTGACAGATCGCGGACGTTGTCCGAATTCAGCATCAACTGCGTGTGGCTGGGGTGTCGGTGGACTTCCAGGGTGCCGTACATCTCGGGGTTGAGTTCCCGCAATTTCTGGTTGATCTGCTGGAACTGCTGGTCTTCGGGTTCCCGGCGTACCTGGCGACTCCACTCTTCGAATTCACGTGTGTGAAACCAGAGAGAGAGTTCTTCCGGTTCGGACTCGGGTTCGACCGGGGATCCGGCGACCCGTGCAGAGAGGGCGAGACGGACCCGATTTCCCGGTCCCGCGGCCAGGCGAACCGGGAATTCTTGCGTGTCAAACTGATCCTGGGAGAGCCGCACGTGGTACGCTCCCGGCGGAGCCTGCAGGGTGACTTGACCCTGCCTGGCCTCCCCCCGAACCACCACATCTCTCTGCTCATTGACCAATTCCACGACGGAATCAGCGGGACTGACCTCCAGTGCGAGTGTGGCTTCGGCGTTCCGGCCGAAAATCCACCAGGCCAAGCCGAACAGAATGACCCCCATCCCACCAGCCACACTCCAGAGCAGGCGGAGTCCTGGAGACGAACGGCGACTGGCCTCCCGCCCACTGCGCACCCGACGGGGAGCCGGTTCCAGCGCCAGGTTGGACCAGGGAGCGGCCTCGACATTGGCCTCGGAAACGTCTCGGGAGGATGTGACGAGTGGAGCAGACTTGCCCGTCGGGAGCCGCGGAGCGGCTTCAAGGTCCTGGGACTGGAGACGGTGAAGGTCGGCCAACAGCTCGGCGCACGAGCTGTACCGTTGATCGGGATCCTTGGCCACCAATCGAGCAAACACCTCGTCGAGCACCGCGGGTACATCGGGACGCAGTTCGCGCAGGGAGGGGATGGGGGCGGTCTTGTGTGCAATCAGTGTTTCCACCGGACTGGCCCCGCGATACGGGGGTCTGCCGATGAGCAGAAAGAACAGGGAGCAGCCCAGCGAGTACAGGTCGGACCGTTCATCCACCAAGCGAGCGTCGGCTGCCTGCTCTGGAGACATGTAATCGACGGTCCCCAATCCGACTCCAGTTGCGGTCAGCTGGGTGGTGGTGCGGTCGGAGGAGTCTGAGGAGGGATCTGCGCTGAAGGAAATGGCGAGTCCCAGATCAAGAACTTTGACCTGGCCCGACTGGGACAACAGCAGGTTGCCGGGCTTGATGTCGCGATGGAGGATTCCCTGGGCGTGGGCCGAATGCAGTCCCTGGGCAACCTGTTGGATGCAGTCGACCGCCTGGGCCACCGGCAGTGGACCGTCTTTCCGCACGCGCTTTGACAAGTCCTCGCCAGGGACCAGTTCCATGACCAGGAACCAGCGCCCCTGTTGTTCCTCGGCATCGAGGGCGGTGACGAGGTTGGGGTGACTGACCTTTGAGGCCAGATGCACTTCCCGTTCGAATCTCCGAATGGCGTTCTTGTTCCAGCACATCTCGGGCGAGAGCACCTTGATCGCGACCGGCTGTTGAAGCCGGCGATGATGGCCGCGGAACACCTGGCCCATCCCGCCGGCCCCCAGCGGCTCATCCAGCCGGTAATTCCCGATCTGCAGGCGGTCTCCAGCGCCTCGCAACACCATCTCGGCCTGGAAGCGGGTGAGGTGCTTCGCCGCGATGAGCGCGCGGGTCAATCCCCGGGGAGAACCGGGTGATGCCGCGAGGTGTTCACGCAGGACGTCCCGGGGAACCAACGCGAGTTCATGGAGCCGGCGGGCCAAGTCGCGCAGTGACAGTGTCGCGGTTTGGGGAGTTTCCGATGAGCCGGGGTGGGCCCGGGACGGTCCCCCACCCGATGGCGCTGCCAGTTCGACAGCCAGTCCCTGGGCCAGGGTGAAGATCTGCGTGATTCGCTCGGCGTGTTGGGGAAACCGCGAGGTGTAATCGGAGGAGCGGAGCGACTGCCCGATGGCCTGACGGTGTTCCACCTCGAGCAGCAGCAATTCCTCGAGCAGGGGAGGCTGCCTTTCGTCGGGGAGCTGGCGGAGATAATTCTCAATACGGGGAGACTGGTCCTGCCTCAGGCATTGGGCGAACCGATCAACGAGGCGGTCAACAGTTCGGCTGAAGTCGGGGTCCACGGGCGCGGTCGCAGAAGAAGCACACAGTCTCGGATCAGTCTGCAGTGTGACGCAGCATGTGGGCGGAAGGCAACCTTCGCACGCGTCTGTGCGCTGGCGGATGGGCAGGGTTAGCCTGGTCCGAGGGTTGTCCCCCTTTCCGGACCCGTCACAGCTTTGGCCTGATGTGGGGAAGGGAAGGCGGAACGGACCCATCACGGGGCCCCATCTGACTGGCGGTCGGGCGTGAGGGTGGACCGGTCCCGGACCGGTGCCGGCGACCGCGTTGGCTCAGTACACCTTCCGCTGGCGTGACGACGGGATGTCGAGCGCCTTGCGGTACTTGGTGATGGTGCGGCGGGCGAGGTTGTAGCCCTGCTTGGCCAGTTCGGCCATGAGAGCGTCGTCGCTGAGGGGGTCGCTCTTGTCTTCCTTGTCGACAATCTCACGCAGCTTGATGCGGATGATGTCCCAGGCGACTTCCTCCCCTTCGGCAGTGGTCGTTCCACCGCCGAAGAAACGCTTCAGAGAGAAGATTCCGCGGGGAGTCTGGATGAACTTGTCGTCGACGGCGCGCGACACGGTGGTGACGTGCACCCCCACATCATCGGCGATCTGCTGCATCTTGAGCGGAACGATATGTTCGGGGCCGTTGACCAAAAACGGCACTTGGCGGTCGACAATTGCCTGGGCCACGCGGCGGACCGTGGTGTAGCGCTGCTCGATCGATTCGATCAGCCACTTGGCCGCCTCGATTTTTTTCTTGATGTACTCGCGGGTCTGGGGATCGGCCTTGCCGCTGGCCAGCAGCTGCCGGTACCGCTTGCTGATCTGCAGCCGGGGGGTGTAGTCGTCCTCGGTGTGCACGATCCACTTGCCGTGATCATCGGGCTCGACAAACAGGTCGGGCACGACGTTCTGATTGGTGGAATGCTCGAAGTCGCGGCCGGGACGGGGATTGAGCTTGAGCAGCTCTTCGCGGGCCGCCTTGATCGTGTCGAGGTTGTACCCGGTGCGGCGTTCGATGACCGGCAGGCGGTTCTCGGCAAGGTCTTCGAGGTAAGACTTGATGAGGGTGATCAGCAGTTCGCGGTGGGGGGTGTCGGGATCGATCTGCAGCAGAAAGCATTCCTTGAGGTCGCGGGCCCCGACGCCACGTGGATCGAGCTGCTGCACCAGGTCGAGCGCCTGCTGCGCGGTGGCCGGGGTGACCTGCGTCGTGGGAAACTCGAGGGTGTAGGCCCGCAGCAACTCGTCGAGCTGACCGGACAGCCGACCGTTGGAGTCGAGATTCTGCACGAGATACTCGGCGAAGGCCCGCACGGGGGGCGGGCTGTCGAAGAAGTGCAGTTGCTCGAGCAGGTGTTCCTGCAGCGATGGGGGCCGCGCGACGATGTTGGCCATTTGGTCAAGGGCGCGGTCTCCCTCTTCATCCGAGCGGCTGGCCGAGACCCGGGGGGAGAATGACTCGTCATCCTGCCAGTCGTCCCCCAGTTCCGAGAGGCGTTCGAAGTCGTCCTGATTGTTGTGGTCGTTGTCGACGACCAGTTCCTTCTGCTCGAGTGGCTTCTCGGTGGGGCTGGGGAGGTCGAATGGATCTCCCCCCTCTTCGGACCGCTCGCGGACCTCGGGAGTGTCGGTATCGGGGGCGGGAGATTCGGGGGTGCCCCCCAGGTCTTCCAGCAGGGGGTTCTCGATCAGCTCCTGTTCGATCCGTTCCTTCAGCTCCATGAGGGGGAGCTGCAGAATCTCCATCGACTGGATCATCCGCGGAGCCAGCTTCATCTGCTGGCTCATCTTGAGGTGCTGTCCGAACCCGAGGTGCATGCGCGTGGCCTCCGTTGCCTAGAAAGACTGCCGGCCGCGGAGGGCGTCGGCCAGCATCTCGCGGTTGGCGAACTCGAGCACGCTGCCGGTGGGAATGCCCCGGGCCAGCCGGGTGATCTTCACCGGTTCGTTCGCCAACAGATTGGAAATGAACAGGGCCGTGCCATCCCCCTCCAGCGTGGGATTGGTGGCCATTACGATCTCGCGGACCCCCTGTTTGCGCACCCGGTCGACCAAGGCGTCGAGAGTGAGCTTCTCGGGCCCCATTCCCTCCAGCGGGGCGATCCGCCCCTGCAGCACGTGGTAGACCCCCTGGAAGGCCCCCGAGCCCTCCAGCGACAGCAGGTCCTTGGTCTGCTCGACCACGCACACCACGGTCGGATCCCGGCGGGAATCGGCACAGATCGGGCAGAGATCGTCTTCAGCGAGGTTGAAGCAATTCCGGCAGGGATGGACCTTCGCCTTCACCTCGCGGATCGCCTGAGCAAGGGCCAGCGCCTTGTCGGAGGGGGCCATCATCAGGTAGTAGGCCATGCGCTCGGCCGACTTCTTCCCCACCCCGGGAAGCATCTCCAGCTGTTCGATGAGGCGCGTCAGTGTGGGACCGTAGGAACTGGGCATGGAATCACTTCCCGCCCATCAGGCCCGAAAGCCCGGGCAGATCGAGCCCTTCGGTCGCCTGCCCCATCAGATCGGCCCCCGCCTGGCGGGCCTTGTCAAGCGCCTGGTTCACCGCCAGCAAGACATACCGCCCCAGAGCGTCGGCATCGCCAGTCGCCGCCAATGCCGGGGAGATCTGGCAGTCGACCACCTGCAACAGGCCCGACATTTCCACCCGGACCGCCCCTCCGCAAGCCTCTCCCTCCACCCGCACATTCTGCAGCTTCTGCTGCATTTCCTGCATACGGCCCTTCAGCTCGCCCGCCTGCTTCATCGCCTGGGCGATCTTGCCGATCTCCTTGAACATGGCACTCAACTCTCGGGGGTTTCTTCAGCGACCGGCGGTGGCGCCTCCAGACGCTCCACTCGCATCACCGTGGCCCCAAACGTCGCCATCGCCCGCTGAACATACGGATCGGTGGGGGTCTGGGAAGGACGACGCTCGACCTCGCGAACGGTACGGGCAGGGGTGTTGTTCGCCCCGCCGGGCTTCGTGGCCTGACGGTCCAATCCGACGGTAATCCGGACGGGACGACCCACCACCTGCTCCACCACCCCCTCCAGCTCGCGAAGCTGCTCGGGTGAGCGGTCCAGCATCTCCTTGAATGTAGAATACCACGTGGGCAAATGAACGACTAGATGATTTGGCCCGGAAATTGCAGGGCGCGAACCCGCCCAAAATTTCTGCCGCGGAGACTCCGGCAAACGCCCCAGCACTTCCTTCCAAATCGCCTCTTCGTTCCCCGACTCGAAGGGGAGCAGGGGCTCTTCCGTTTCAGCTTCGGCCGAGGTGGGTTCGGGTGGGCTGGCGAAACTGGAGGGAGCGGGAGGGATG
>JBKCTR010000208.1:0-9367 GCA_046318755.1 Planctomycetaceae bacterium | reverse complement strand
TCGGGGCGGGCGCACCTGTTGCTGTGTTTGATCGAAAAGGACCGCGAGCATTTCGCGCCGGCGGTCGACTTTTATCGCGACTCACTCCGCCGGCAACCCGACGCGCCCGATCGGCCCGAGATCTTGGAGGAACTGGGCGATTGCCTGGTGAAGCTCAACCGGTTTGACGAGGCGTTGGCGGCGTTGGAGGAATTGCCCGAGACAGTGGGGGTGTTGAACCTGCGGGCGACCTGCCAGGCAGGACTGGGAGAGACCGAGGCCCAGGCAGCGACGTTGGCCCGGGCGCGGGAGCTGGAACCCAGCCACCTGAAAACCCTGGTGGCGAGCGCCGCCCGGGCGACTGCCGACGGCGACCTCGACCAAGCCATTGTCTGGTTGAGTGCGGCGGTCGAGCATCATCCCCACGACAGCCAGGCGCATTACCTGCTGGCCCAGGGGTTGGAACGGTCGGGAGAGGCGGAGCGAGCCAAGGAACAATTTCAACTCTTCGAACAATGGCAGGCGGTCGAGCAGGAATTCACCGAGCTGCACAACACCGCGAGTGCCGAAGTGTCGAACGCGAACCTGCGCCTCCGTTTGGGAGACCTGGCGCTGAAACTGGCGAAGCCCGAGTTGGCCGGGACGTGGTACCGGGCGGCGTTGGCCCTGGACCCCCGTTTGGAAGCGGCGCGGCGGGGGTTGGAGACGTTGGAGAGGGGACGCGGGAGATAGATTGCACCAGCCTGGCGGGACGTCGTTGCAATGAGTGCGATGACCGCGGTGATTGTTGCGATCAGGCCGGTGAGGTGGGTGCCGGAGACCCAACCAATGGGGGATTCCGTCAGGCGCGGCCGGGGGAATCAATCTCCCGGCAGAGATGAGGACCTGTGGGCCGGGTCCGCGCTGGCACCGCTCTTCGTCCGGTGTTGAATCGCTTCGATCGCCCAGTCCACAAGGGGTTGCAGGGTGGGGTCGGGAGGCAGGGTGTGCAGCAGGGGGAGGTCGGCGGCCGTACCGGTGTTTCCCAAAACGACGAGGGCGTTGCGGCGCAGTCCCCACCAGCCGGGCCGGGCGAGAGGTGTCTGGCCGAAGCGGGCCGCGAACTCTTCGGGCGTCAGCACGAGGAAGAGCCGGGGGTCGAGTGCGGTGGATGGCGGGTGGGGTTGGAAACTGGGATCGGCGGTCTGCGGGGCGCGACGGTTCCAGGGGCAGACTTCCTGGCAGACATCGCAACCGAAGAGCCAATCGCCCATTCGGTCGCGCAGATCCACGGGGGGAAGCAGGCGCGATTCGATGGTGAGGTACGAGATGCACTTGCGGGCATCGAGCACATGCGGGGCGGGGAAGGCCTCAGTGGGACAGGCGTCGAGGCAGCGGGTGCAGGTGCCGCAGTGGCTGGCATTGTGCGGGGCATCGTATTCCAGCTCGATGTCGACCAGCACCGCCGCCAGAAACAGCCAACTGCCCAGACGCTTGTGGATCAACAGGGTGTTTTTGCCAAACCAGCCCAGTCCCGCGGCTCGGGCGAAGTCGCGTTCGAGAACCGGGGCGGTGTCGACAACCCCGCGGGCCTTCGCGTGCGGGACCAGGTCGGACACTTGGCACACGAGGTGTCGCAGGCGTCTGCGGATCACCTCGTGGTAGTCGACCGGGGATAGAGCATAGCGGGCGACGCGGCCGAGGGGTGAAGGGGCGGTCGCCGGAGACCAATCAGCAGAGAGGGGGACGGAACCGCTGGTGCCCGCCGGGGCTTCTGTGTTTGGCGCGGGATCGGCATAGTGGTTGATGGCCAGGGCGATGACACTGCGTGCTCCGGGCAACACCCGACTGGGATCGCGGTAGGCGTCGAGGCGACGGGGAATGTACTCCATGGTCCCGTGGTAGCCATGGGCAATCCAATCGACCAGGTGGGAAAAACCGGCGGGAGTGACGGCGGGAGCGATTCCGACCAGATCAAAACCGGTGTTCACAGCGGCGGCGCGGATCGCCGCCGTGTGCTGGGCGACCCGTGAGAAGGCCGGTTCGTCGGTGGGATTCAGGGGGACAGCCACGGGGCGGATCACGCCGGTCTAATGACCGGCCCCTTCCGCCACGGGATGCCGCGCTTGGTACCACCCACACCAGGCGAATGCCCCGGCGGCCAGAAGATAGCCGACGGTGACGGTGAGCGCCCGGTAGTAATAGACCCCTTCGGGAGGAGCCGCCGGAGTCTGTAGAACAGGAATCGTGAGATTGAACAGATAGTTGATGGAGTTGCCATCGACCTGGAAGGCGTGCATCAGCCCCAGCGCGGTGAACAGCGCCGCCAAACCAGACCACATCGCGGCCGAGTAAAACTTGCGGTCGATGAGGAATGCCGAGATGGCGGCGAGAATCATGCAGGTGAAGATGGAGCCCCGTTCCATGGAAATGAGTCCCTGGACGAGAAATCCGTTCGCCTCGGTGGAGGGATTGGCCAGCAGGACCTGCGAGAGGGTCTGCCCCCCCGAGACGCGGAAGGCCCCCTCGACGACGGTGGCTCCCCACGCGGCAATGGCGGGAAAGAGCCCCATGGCGACGGCGGGAGCGTGCCGGGTCTCGCTGGCCTGAAACGCCTGCGCGGTGATGATGATGCCCACCCAGAAGACAATCGCCATGCCCGCCTCGACGGGAATGAGCGAGGCAATCAGGGGGAGCGTGCCAGTGAGGCAGATGAGGGTGATGGCGAGTCCATTGAGGGAGGAATACCCGGCCCGCGCCCCCAGGGCTTTCCAGCCGGGGTGACCGATGTAGATCGTGGTGGGGAAGCAGCTCCCAAACAGGGCGGCCGAGATGGTCCCCAGGCCATTCGCGGCCAGTGACGGACCGGTGGCGAATTCGTCACCCGAAGCGGCGGCCGACTCGATGTTCTGCAGGCTGCCGACGACGTTGAACAGCCCCATCGGCACAATCACCGAGAGGAATCCGAGCCACTGCGCGGGGGGAAGTTGAAACACTGCCTGGATTTGTTCGCCGCAGAAAATGGGCAGGTGCAGCCCGCGTTGGCTCCAGGCGGTGGCGACATTGGCCACGGAAAGGTTCACTCCGCTGAGCGACGCGGGGAGCAACCAGCCGCAGAGCGACCCGAGAACCAGCGCGATCAATCCGCCAGGGAGGCCGAGGGGAAAGGGCCAGCGGGCGAAGAGGGCGATCAGCAGCACGGCCAAAGGAAGCATTCCCACCAGCGGGCGGTGGAAGATCTGCAGGGCGAAGGTCATGGCGATGAAGCCGATGGAGATTCCCGCAAGGGTCGAAAGCAGAGCGGCCCGGGGAGTCTTGCGGCGGATCCACCCGGCGACAACCGCGCCCAGGAACTCGATGAGTCCGCTCCCCAGGCAGGCGTAGAGCCCCATCTGCCAGGCGGCCCCCGGATTCTTGGTCTGCTGGTAGACCGGGGCCATGACGAAGGCGATGTAGACCAGCAGCGAGGGGGTATTGATGCCGTAGGGCAGGGCACAGACGGTGTTGCTGCCGGTGCGGGCGGCCAGGCGGTGGGCCTGCCACGCATAGAACAGGTTGCCGAGCAGGATGCTGACAGCCGCCCCGGGGATCATGTAGTCGTAGACATAGCGGGCATCGTCGCCCGTCATGCCGCAGAGGGCTCCGCAGAGGACGGGGACCAGCAGCAGTTGAACCAGGTTGTCGACGAACAGCCCGAAAAAGCCGTCGAAGTCGCGCCGGACGAAGAGTGGGTAGTTCTGGCTCATGGTGGCAGAAAACTACAGCTCGTCTTCCCGGCCGGTCAAGAGGAGCCGCTGAAGTCCAACGCACTCTGATCGATCTTTTCGGCCAGCCGCCGTCGTCACTCCATTGGAATGACGGATCGGCTGAACGGCCGCTCGGCGCGGGAGTCCACCGCGCCCAATTGCATGCCGAATCGCAAAGCAGACAGCAGGCGGTTCCGACTTGCACGAGGCGGTCTTGGACCACACCCTTCTGCGAAAATGAATCTTGGCTGGTGAGCTGCCTGGAATGTTGGCCCACAGGCTGAGGCAGAGCTTGGTTGAAAAACATCGCCTGGGGCGACCGGGGAAGACCCGCCCCCCCAGGCGATTGTGGTTTGGGGAATGGGGATTGAACAAAACGTGTGCGGTTTCAGCGCGGCAAGTCTGCGACTGGGCTGACCAGCCGTGCCTGGCCCCGGTCATCAGACGGCTCTGCCGTCTCTCTTGTTGCGGATCGATCGGAGAACCAGCAGGGAAGCCACACCAATCCCCGACAGCATCAAAGCCGACGGTTCCGGCACAGTCGCAGGTTCGGCGTTGAAGCGGATGAATTGAAAATCAGCCTTCAAATCGCCTCCGGTCGGGCTGCCGTCTCCGAAAATCACCAGGGTTTCACCGGCGTATCCGGGAGTCAACAATCCCGAAGCCACGGGAGTGCCGTCAATCGACAGGGAGAAACCATGGGTGGCGGCAAACGTATCGAGACGGAAGGTGTGGAAGGCAGTGGGATCGGTGAATGTACCGCTGCTGCCGGTTCCCGACACCACCCAGCCCGACGTCGTGATGTTCAAGTAGAGCTGGTAGGTCGGATCATTGACCCCCACCATCAGCCCGAAGGAGTCGCTCATCTGAGTGACTTTGACTTTCATGGACAGCGTATTGTCGACGGTGTGGTCAAAGCCATTGGTCAACTGATAGTAGGCCATCAAGTCGCCCGGAGCGGTGATCGTATCGAGGTGCAGAGCACCCCCCGAAACGCTGAAGGCCGATGACTCAGACTGGGCGGGGGCCAGTGGGGTGTAGGTGAGCCCCAGGGCGCTGGGCAACTGGGACTCGGTGGCGTAGTCCAGGTTGAACATGGGGGTCGCCTGAGCCCCGTGTGTGACCAGCGCGAACACACAACCCAAAACTGCCAACCGGCCGCGAAACATCCAAGTTGCGAAAAACTTCAGCATCCGCCACCTCCTTAAAATCGAAAGACAAACGAGTGACTGGGTTGGACCTTAAGGGGCGACATAAGCCGGCACAAGGAATTTTGAGGCGTGAGTTGCTGACAAAAAAGGCGGTTTTTGTCAGTGAGCCCGGCGCGGCCTTCGTGCCTGCATCTTCGTTTTTGTGAATTGGGGGCGCTTCCAGACCGCACCTCGTTCAGGACTCGTCCAAGCCCGAAAAGAGGCTCGAACCAAGGCGATCTCCAGGGTGTGACTGGCCCAGCGATGGGCCAGAGAGCTACCATCGGCGAGTGTGGTCGAACGTTCCTGAACTCTGGTGGCCTGACTCGTGGTCGATTTTCCCGGTCCATTGTCCGACTCGTTCGAACATCCCCTCATGCCGCATGATGTGTGGATGCGTCAGGCGCTGGCCGAGGCACGAGCGGCGTTCGACGAAGGAGAGGTCCCCGTGGGGGCGGTGGTGGTGCATGAGGGCCGGGTGATTGCCGCGGCCCACAACCAGCGCGAGGCCCTGAACGACCCCACGGCCCATGCCGAGATGCTGGCGATTACCCAGGCGGCGGAAATGCTGCAGTCGTGGCGGCTGCTCGACTGCACGTTGTACGTGACGCTGGAGCCGTGCCCCATGTGTGCCGGGGCCATCGTGCAAGCCCGCATTCCCCGGGTCGTCTACGGAACCACCGATCCCAAAGGGGGAGCCTGTCACACGCTGTACGAGATCACCACCGACAAGCGGTTGAATCACCAGGCGGCGGTGCTGGGGGGCGTGTTGCTGGCCGAGTGCCGCGACATCCTGCAGGAGTTCTTCGCCCACCAGCGGTCTTTGGGGAAAAATAATCCGGCGTGCGACGTCGGTGAACAGCGGGAATTTCCACCGCGGTGCCGCTTGGGTTTCCGACGAATCGGACTGCCGCGGGGTTGGTGACGGCGGATCAGCGCAGAGCCCGGGAAGGCCTAGATCGAGGCGGGCGTCGAGCGGGGTTCGGCGTCAGCCATACTGGCTGGGGCATGGGTCGAGGGGACCCAGGCGAAGTGATCTTGGCGGAGCGCCTGCTCTCCCTGCCAGCGATAGGCACACAACAGGCCCCCTTTGCCAACGCTGTAGTCGAGGCAGGCGACATTGCCAGCGAGTGGAGTGGGGCAGTCGGGGCGCAGCCAGTAATGGCCGAAGAACACTGGCTTCTCCCCCGCCGGATAGGGATTCGCCGATTCGAGAATCCAAATGGCCAGCGGTGAATTGCTGTGAATGGTGGCGGTCTCGAACGCGTAGCTGCGATAGGTATGGCCGCGGGGGTCGGAGTACCAGCGGGTGCGGAAACTGCGGCGTTCGTGTCCTTCCTTGTCGAAGAAGGAAATCCCGTGCGGCAGCTTGGCCTCTTTGCCTTTCAGCAGCACCTCGACGTGGGGAAACAGGGGAGCCCCGGGGACGCAGGCGGCCTGCAGCCAGGAGGGGGTCAGGCCCCCATGCTCGGCCAGACCCTCGGCGACGGCGACCCGGGAGGGTTCATCCCAACAGGCATGCACGGCCCGCAAACCATCGAGTTCCAGCCAGAGCGGCAGGGTGCGAAACCAATCGAGAGCCGAACGAAGCTGCCGGTCATCCAGCTGTCGAAGCGTGGCTTCATGCTGCCGGGTGGTGCGATCGTTGTGTTCCCGCAGGTGCCGACCTGGACGCTTCGGATGAGGGGTGTGATAGCCCAGGGCGTTCAGTTCATGATTGCCAAGGACTGCCAACGCCTGCCCCTCTTCCACCATCGGCCGGGCAATGTCCAGAACCTCCTGGATCTGGGGGCCCCGATCGATCAGGTCTCCCAGGAAGATCACCTTCCGTTCGGGGTGCGAGAAGACACCCTGGCGACGTTCGTACCCGAGCTTTTCCAGCAACAGAACCAGCTCGGTGGCGTGGCCGTGAATGTCGCCGATCAGGTCGTACATGGAGGATTTGCCGGAAACGCACCGGCGGACATCAGGGACGGAACTCGCGAAGATGCAGGACTTTAGGAACTCTGAGCCGGATTGACCAGCGCCGTTTCGAGATTTGGAGAAGGGAGACGCAGGTGTGAAGCGCGACACCCACCACCGCGCAAATCGCGATCAACTCGGGACAGGGGTGGCCGACCGAGGGGAGGGTTCAGTTCCCAGAGGTTCCTTGGGGTGGTAGACTGAACGGTCGACAGCCGTGCAGTTTGTCCCCCTGCATGACACCGGTTCGACCTCGACGCTGTGAGGAGACGCGACTTGAAAGGCTGGCTGGCGGAAACCGTCTGGTGGGCGTGTGGGTGCGGTGTTGCCGTGCTCGGTTGGAGTGGGTTTTCTCCCGCAGCCGTTTGGGGTCAGACGTCGCCCCCGGCCGCGGCGGCCAAAGTGCGGTTTGAGACCGATGTCTTGCCGCTGCTGAAGGCCCGCTGTCAGACATGCCACACCGGGGAGAATCCGAAGGGGGGGCTGCGGCTGGAACGTCGGTCGGATCTGCTGAAAGGGGGAGATTCGGGGCCTGCGATCCGTCTGGCAGCGGCCGAATCGAGCCTGCTGTGGGAGAAACTGGCGGCCAATGAGATGCCACGCGAAGGGGCCCCATTGACGGCGGCCGAGAAGGGGCTGTTGCGGCAATGGATCAATGATGGTGCCCCGGGGGACGAGCCTGATCTTCTCCCCGGAGAGTCGGGGGGGACGGGCAAAACCGAAAAGGGCGCGGTCGATCATTGGTCATTTCGACCGCCGGGACGTCCCTCCATTCCCCAGGTGCAGCAGGGGGGATTGGTCGGCAATGCGATCGATGCATTTGTCTTGGCGGCCCTGGAATCGAAGGGGCTGACGCTGGCGGAAGAAGCCAGCCGCGCTGTCTTGGCCCGTCGTCTCGCATTCGACCTGACGGGGCTGCCCCCCACCCCGGAACTGGTGCAGTCTTTCGTGGCGGATCGTCGTCCCGACGCGGTCGACCAGTTGGTGGAGGCCTTGCTGGCGCACCCGGCGTATGGAGAACGTTGGGGACGACACTGGCTGGATCTCGCGGGTTATGCCGATTCGGCGGGCGTCCTGGCTGAGGACCGGCCGATTCCGAACATGTTTCGCTACCGCGACTATGTGGTTCGCGCGTTCAACGCCAACAAGCCGTATGACCGCTTCCTGCAAGAGCAACTGGCCGGCGATGAACTGAGCGATTACCACGGGGCGTTCGCACGCGAAGAGCAGTTACCGGACGAGGTGGTCGAAGCGGTGATTGCCACAGGCTTTCTTCGCTGTGCGCCCGATTCGAGCCGGCCCGACTTCAGCACGATCAAAAACGCCGACGCCCAGTACTTCTATCCGACGCTGAATGACACGCTGCAGATTGTCTCCAGCGCGACGCTCGGGCTGACGGTGCAGTGTGCCCGCTGCCATTCGCACAAGTACGATCCCATTCCGCAGACCGAGTTTTACCGGTTGCAGGCGATCTTCATGCCCGCACTGCGGCCCAAGCAGTGGATTCCGCAGATGGAGCGGAAGATTCTGGTGGCGACGGCGAGCCAACAGAAGGCGGCGGCCGAACACAACGGCCGACTGGATGCCGAGATCGCGAAGTCGAAGCAGCGGCAGGCCGAACTCCAGCAGGAGTTTGGGGAACGGTTGTTTGGCGAGCGGCTGGCGAAACTGCCCGAGGTGCTCCGCGAGGATGTGAAGCAGGCCCTGTCGCGCGAGCCAGAGAAACGCTCGGAAGTCGACAAGTACCTGGTCTCGAAGTTCGTCGGCGAATTGCGTCCCGAGGCGGCCCAATTGCCAAAAGTCCTGTCCGAAACCTATCCCGAGTTCAAAGCGGGCTTTGATGAGCAAACGGCGGCCATGGCTTCGCACGAACGTCAGCGCCGGCATTTCGATGAATTGCGGGCGCTGTACGACCTGCCCGGGCCCGTGACCACCCCGGTGTTACGGCGGGGGGATCCGCTGGTTCCCGGGACTCCGGTGGAGCCAGGTGTGCCGACGGCCGTGCAGACTCCCCGACCCTTCGAATGGCAGGCCCCACCCGCCGAGGCCCCGACTTCGGGACGGCGGCTGGCGTTTGCCCGCTGGCTGACGCAACCCGACCATCCGCTGACCGCACGGGTGTTTGTCAACCGCGTGTGGTTGCTGCATTTTGGTGAAGGGCTGGTTTCGACCCCTGAGGATTTCGGGGCCCTCGGTTCGGCCCCCAGCCATCCGGAACTGTTGGACTGGCTGGCGCGGGAGTTTGTCGAGAGTGGCTGGGATGTGAAGCACCTGCACCGGCTGATTGTGTTGTCGAACACCTACCGCCAGGCGTCGAGTGTGTCGGGTGAAACGCTGGCGAAGGGGCAGGCGATCGAACCCGACAACCGCCTGCTGTGGCGGCAACGAATTCGCCGACTCGAAGGGGAGAGTGTGCGGGATGCCCTGTTGGCGGTGGCTGGCCGCCTCGAGCACCGGATGTACGGACCGGGAGTTCCTGTCGCCCGGCAGCCCGATGGAGAGGTGACCGCC
>JBKCTR010000207.1:0-3081 GCA_046318755.1 Planctomycetaceae bacterium | reverse complement strand
TGTTACAGCAACCGTGGCTCACGCTTCTATGGCCTAGCACACCACACCGCGTGAGACCCCGAGGCGAGTAGGTCCAAGACGTCAAACTCACCGTCCAGACGCCCGACCACCCGCTGACTGGCCGCCACATACTGGTCATTCAGGGCGTCTTTATGACGAGTGTCCTGGGCGGCCATCACATTCGGAAAACGCTGGGGGCGGCCACGATGCGGGCACGCCGTGCGGGACGTGGCATAGTCAATCGTGCAAAACTCACACGGCACATTGCGTGGCATGACAACGCCGCCTCAAGACACCTGCTCGAAATCACAACACAGCGGAAGCCAAGCCGGAAAATTGTCCGCCAAGACTATCACTGCACTTGACATCTGTATCTTACCGCTCCCAAGGGGTATCGCCAAGAGTGAAATCAAGATTTTGCAGCCCCGGGGAAGGTTGCGGCGTTTTGTGAGGAGGTCGACGGGCATCCGTCGCGAACCATTCGTGATTGCACGCCGTGTTCTCACAGCCTTTGGCTCCGGCCAATTGGTAGCTATCCGTTTCCCCATTTGGCTCCAGGAGTAGGCGCGACTGTCATCGAAGAAACTCATTCAATCGAGCGGCGATCAGTCGCCGTCGCTCCGCCAGAAAGTCTTTGTATCGGGCTGGTTGCAGCAGTTCGGGATCCGTGGGAATGCATTGGGCCGCCAATGCCGGTGCGGCTCCCTTTTCCAGCAGGGGCGGGAAGTAATCCGCCGGCGACTTGTCGCTGATTCGGCGGTTGGTCTTGCCCCCGATGAATGCCAGATTCGCAATGTCGTCCGCTTCCCGGGACGTGTAATCGTGCTTCAGTTGCGCCTTGGGAAACACATGATGGAACTGGAGCTTATGCTGCGTTCCGGAGTGATCGAGGGCAATTCGCAGGGTGCTGTTCCAATCTTTGGCTTCACTCGCCCGGAAAGCCAGAAACATCGTTTTGAACAGTGCACTCCGCTGGTTTCGCCCCGCCAATTCCTCGGGCGAGACTTCCAACACCCCCACCTGTAACCGCAACCGATCGATCAATTCGCCTGCCCCGCCACCGCCCCGCACCGTGGCGAGATCCTGGTCCAGCAAAGTCTCCGTTGACCCACGGGAATACCTCCCCTTGGCGTTCGCCAGCAAAACCCAATGCCGCAAGACGTCCGCTTCCGGTGCGGAAATCTGGTAGCCGCGCTTGTGACCAAAATAGCTGAGTGCGACCAGCAGAAACGGAGAAGACAACAAGGCGGGACTCTCGATACCGCAGTTGTTCTTGATGAAATTGATGGCGAAGTCCATACCTTCCACACATTCGTCCCAACCACGCTGCAACGCTGTGACAGGCAGGGTGTGGACGGTCTGAAAGCGCGACTGGCCGGTGCTGAAGGCCACCAGGTTCTTGAGATGCAAACCCAGATCCAGGTCAAAGCCCCGGTCTTTTGTACATCGTTCTTCATAATCCTGGAACCTTCTCACAGCCCCTTTCCACTTGGCTGTAATTTGGGCGAGTGCGAGGTCGGAGCTGCGCAGTTTCGCCCCCAGGGAATTGACCCGCACGAAGATCTCGGTGACCTCGTCATAAGAAAGCGAACGTTCGAGCACATCCATTCGGTAGACATATTTCCGAATGCCGCGCAGCCGGGCAAGCCGCTGGCTGTACTTCTTGTATCTTGGATCGTTCACCCGCTCGATACCAGCCCGTTCGAGAAACGGTGCGTCTTCATCGGTCTTGAATACCTCAGTGACCTTGACCCATTGCGGCAATTGCTCGAGTTTTCGAGTGCCCACAACAAAGGTCATCTTGTTGAATCGCTGTTGCAATTCATCTTCCGTGGAGTCGGCATCATCGTCGGAAGGGATGAGATCATCTTCTTCTTCATCCTCATCCTCGTTTTCATTGACCTCGGTCACCACGGCCAGTTCATCGGGATGTTCCAGATTGAACAGGACCTCAATGGGACGTTTCCGTCCGCGTACCATCACCGGTTCGCCTCGAATAACGGCCGACAGCGATGTCAGGCGCTGCTGGCCATCCAGCAGCAATCGGGTGCTTTGGTAGGGATTGTGCTGTTGCTCGACCGCAAAAGGCTGTTGCGGAACTGCTTCATCCGAATCCCATAGTAGAATCGCACCCGAAGGATAGCCGCGATAAAGTGAATCGAGCAGATCCCGCACACGCGTCGAGCGCCATACATATCTGCGCTGCATCTCAGGCATGCGCAATTCACCACGACGGATCATGTCCACAAGTTCTTCAACAGTTGCCTCAGATTTGGCCATCGGAGATTCCGCTTGAGTGGACGTGAGACGAACTATCTAGAGCATACAAACAACTCTCCTGGATTTGGATAGACAAGACTGTGACTTCAGTGGCTTTCAAAAGTCATCCGAAGCATTTTTTTGTCGACTTTCTCCGTCGAGGAATCGCACAAACAATCGCCCCCTAGATTCGCGACCGTCGCCCCAGCCTCGTCGTTCTCAACCGCCCCCTCACCCCACCTCCCAACGCCCCTCCACCCGCACCACCGCCGAATCGAAACCTGGGCGAGGGAGGATTTCGAAACCGGCGGCGGAGTGGGCCTGGGCGAGGACGACCCGGCCCGAGGGGTCGTGGACCAGGGCCGAGACCCGGTAGCCGCCCGAGGCAAACGGACAGTCCCACTGGAACCGCACCTTCGTCTCGCCGTCGCACACCCCCGTGTGGTGCCCCGACGTCTCGGTCGAAATCTGGGCGACGTACAGCCCGTCTTCGCGGTAGATGCCAAACCCCAGCACCGGCCGATCGAGCGGACCGGCGGTGGTGAATCGCAGTTGGAGGGTCACCGTTTCTCCCGGGCGGAACTCGCGCTGCTCCCGGCCCGAATCTCCCAACACGTCGACCGCCACAATCTCGACCGCCGGCCATTCGGGACCGGCCGCCTCTCCCCGAATGCCCCGCAGGGCCGCCTCGGCCCCCCGGCCTCCCACGGTTCCCCCCGTCGGCTCGCGCGACTGCCGCAGGTAGGCGTCAATCGTCTCCTGGATCGGTCCATCGTGGGCAAGCCGGCCGCCATGCAAGAGCAGCCCCCGCTGGCAGACCCG